>JAGLPR010000021.1 GCA_023137255.1 Bacteroidales bacterium
TTATTGTGAAGCCTACATCTCTGTATATTGAGTAAATTGTGAAAAATGGCAGAAATAATGAAAGTGATGATAAAACTGTAGAGGGCCAGGAACATGAAGACCACACCAAAAAAAATTGCCGGGATCGGTGAACTGCTCTGGGATGTATTGCCCCAGGGGAAACAGATGGGGGGAGCCCCCTGCAATTTTGCCTTTCATGCTCTACAGGCAGGATTTGATGCACATGTGATCAGTGCTGTGGGAGAGGATCAGGATGGAAGGGAAATTCTCATGGTAATGGATCAACTGGAGGTAAACAAATCTACTGTACAGATCAACTCTGCTTATCCCACCGGTACGGTAACTGTGGAACTGGATTCAGCAGGCATTCCCGATTATATCATTCATGAAAATGTGGCCTGGGACCATATCAATTGGTCCGAGGATTTGGGGATTCTTGCCGGTGAAATGGATGCGGTCTGTTTTGGAAGCCTTGCACAGCGAAATCAGGTTTCCGGGAATACCATCCGCCGTTTTCTTGAGACTACTACCCCAGAGTGTCTGAGGGTATATGACATCAACCTTCGCCAATCCTTTTATGACAGGGAAACTGTTCTTCGCTCCCTGGAGTTGGCCAATGTTCTGAAACTGAATGAGGATGAACTACCTGTGTTAGCGGGCTACCTGGGGTATGATGGGAGTGAGGAGGATACACTTACCAGCTTGTTGGGCGATTTCCAACTCAGGCTCATCGCTTATACAAAAGGGAGTCAGGGGAGCTGGTTAATGACTCCGGACGAAACATCCCATTGTGAAGTTCCCTCTGTAGAGGTAGCTGATACTGTGGGTGCAGGCGATTCGTTTACGGCTGCACTGCTGGCAGGCATACTCAACGGACTATCCTTGAAAAGGGTACATGAAGCAGCTACAGAGGTAGCCGCCTTCGTTTGTTCCCGGCACGGGGCCACTCCACAACTACCAGCAAATCTCCTCAATCTGTTGAAACCCAATAAGCACTAACTTCATAGCGTATAAGATATTCGATGGGTGCCATTTCCAATCCATAAGTGACCTTCCGAATCAGGCTTCACATTACCGGAATCGATGGTGCACTCTGCGGTCCCTTCAGGAAGGAGAAGATCTGCTCTGGACCCTGCCGGCACCTGGACCATCATCTCCATATGACCCGCCTCTTGTTTCCACTCTAAGCGGATGGTTCCACGGGGTGTCGCTTTGTCCATTTTGGCCCATGTAACCGCCCCGGGAGGACGGGGGGCAAGTTCAAACCTCTCATAACCCGGATAGGCTTCCATGGGACGGATTCCGGCGACCGACTGGTACAACCAGGATCCTGCTCCATGGTAACAGTTGTGGATCCTGCTTCTTTCTCCGGTCCAGTGTTCCCAGGTGGTGGTGGCCCCGTTTTCCAGCATGTACCCGAACCCGGGATAACTCTTCCGGGTCATCATCTGGTACATCATCTCAGATGCTTCCTGCTCTACTACCCATTGGGTGAGTATGGGTAGTCCCACCAATCCGGTAGCAAAATGACCATTGCGTTTTTCCACAGTTTCCGAGATAAGGCTCCGGCTTACTTTTTCTTTCAAAGAGTCAGGAACGATGCCCAGGATTAATGGATAGGCCAGGTCAACCTGCACCCCAGTTCCGTAAGTAGCTGACTCCGGATTATAGAATGCATCATGAACTGCCTGGGTCAGCTCTGTCTTCTTCTCTTCAAATTGGATGACATCAGATAGTTTATCAAGCACCCCGGCAATCTTGATCAGTTTGTCATAACTGTCAATGATGGCACAGTTAGCAACCAGATTTACACTTCGTGGATCGGTTTGGTCAATCCCCTCAGGAGTGGCCCAGTCGCCCAGGTACCAGCCTCTCTGGTGATTCTCGGGCCATGGCTGCAACAGTGTCTCCGGCGAGTATGCTTCCACGAATTTCAGCCATTTCAGCATATATGGATAGGCGGTTTCCAATACCCTGACATCCCCGTAGTTGAGATAAGTTTCCCAGGCAGCCTTCACAATAAAGGTACACCAGTAGGGTCCTCCACCTGACCGCCAGTAGGAGGGAGCTGTATGGGGCATGCTTCCGTCAGGCAACTGGCAATCGGCCCAATGGGTCAACCAGGTGGTGTAGAGGGGCGAAAGGTTATACAGGGTTTGGGCCGTCATGGTACAGGCGTTCCCGTCTCCGCCATAACCCAAGCGCTCATGGTGCGGACAATCCACTATTTTCCCTCCCAGTGTGAGACATTTTAAGGTATATGCAAAGAGTTCATTCAGCCGGTTCAGGGCCTGGTCGGAACATGAAAAGGTGGTTCCCTGCCCGAAGTCTGTATGGATGAGCTGTCCAGCGATCTCCATTGTCCTGATTTCCTCAGGTAAACCCTCAATTTTCAAATACCTGTAAGCGTGATAGTTGAATTTTGTCTGAAACACCTCCTCGTACCCGGAAGAGATGAACCTGTCAATTTGCATGTTGAAGAGTCCGTTCTCTCCGTCGCTTAGATGATCTGAGTAGCGCAGGGTAACTTCATATCCTTTGGGCATGGCAGGAAAAAGAATGCGGGTACCTCCTGTGAAGTTCTTCCCCATATCGACCAGCCAGTTTCCATCCTCTTCAATGGTGATTGCCACAGGATCAATGGTTTCATGCATCCTGTTTGTTTCTACCACCTGTGGAGTTACCTGGTGGTCCGGCACTTCAAAGACCGATACTCCGGACCAGTTTGATTTGTCCAGTTCCGGATCTGCAAAACGATCCTGAAGTTTACCTGCATCGATCTCCTCCCCGCCAAATCCATATCCGGGTGGCTTCAGGAACATGTATCCACTCTCCAGGGTGATCCAGTTTTCATTTGTGCTGAGCAGGTTTTTCCAAATTCCATCTTCCAGGACATCCATCTGGGCCCTTACCAGCGGTCCGTTATGCACTTTGTTGCTTGCTTTCTCATACCATCCATAACCGAGCCACAGAACAATGGCATTTTCTCCCTTTCGCAGGTAGGAAGAGAGATCATAAGAGATCGAAAAAGAGCGCTTATAAAATTGTGATTCGGCTGGAGCAAGAACGGCATCACCTATTCTCTGATTGTTCACGTAGACCTCATGATAGCCCAGTGAGTTTACATGCAGGTATGATTCATCGTATTCCTCTTCCAGCGTAATGGTTTTTCTCAACAGGGGTGAAGTGCATGCTCCATCGTCTGATTTCATGCCAATGTAATCGCAGTTCCAGTCACCACTTTCCAGGAGACCCACTGAAAACTGAGCGGCTTCACTCCATCCGGATTTCACATCCCCATGATCCCATACCCTGATTTTCCAGTAGGCCACAGAACGTGATTGCAGGGGTGTACCTTCATAGGGAACCCATACAGATGAAGCGCCGGGGACCTTCCCTGAATTCCACAAATCGGCCCCCTTTTCATTCAGAAGTCGGGGCGAGGAAGCGACCAGTACCTGGTAGGCAGTTTGTTCCACCTGGTTTTCAGAATCCAAATGCTGCCAGCTGAAACGGGGTTTGTCTGTGGAGATGCCGGCAGGGTTCTTTTTTAACTCACAGAGGAGACTGGCAGGCTTAAGAGTCGACTGTTGCATGCATCCAGAAACTACTAGCATCAATGAGACAGACAAGGGCCAGAAGATGTTGGCCAGGGGAGATTTTTTCATGCTTTTGTGGTTCTTATTTTTCTGACATCAGGTCCCTGAGTATCTTTTCGTTATCCGGACCCCAGTAAGAGCAATCGAGCTGCAGGAAGACCGAAGTATAAGGAATGGTGCAGTTGGTTTTGATCACCAGCACCCTGAAAAGGGAGGAGCTTTCATCCAGCATGCTGAAGACTTCGTCGTGAAGCAGGGTGTTTACCTCTCTTCCTGCCAGAATCTTTTCCGCTTCTGACCGGAACGTTTCAATGCCCGGCACCTGTTCCCCTGTGATAAAGGAGAGCTCTTTGTCCTGGTAGATGATCGGTTTCACATGGCTGCTTGCTTCCACTTTTTCAAGAACATATTCCAGGGTGGGCAGCAGGTCCTGTTCCACATAGAGATACTTCATGCCCGGGGAAGATTGCTCCGGGAACGCTTTGTCCACCACCAGGATCCAGTTCCGGTGCCCCAACAGGTGCAAGTCGTTTTCCAGGATCGTTTGCCATGATTCTTCATCCGCTGAGTTGACAGACTGGTTGCCTGAAATGCAGGAGGAGACCATGCTGGCCAATCCAAATAGAATGAGTGGTAAGAGTGATGCCCGGGGGATTTTTTCAATGTTGTTCATTCTGGTAAATATACTTAAATCATAAGTTCAGAACCGATTGACGAAAGATATTTATATCTTGAACAGTCAATTTCAACCTCCGGTAATCATGAAGCGAAGATCCTATTTGAAAACTGTCGGAGCAGGAGTAACCGCCCTTCACATGGCTCCGCAGGTAATGATGGGGAGCGCTCAAAAAAAACCATATGTCCGGCTTGGAGGACCCGTTTTTGATCCTTATGATGGGCCGGAGGCATGGGTGGGATATCTTAAAAAGCGCGGATACAGGGCGGGCTACAGCCCCCTGGAGCCGGGAGCGGACGAGGAGCATATCCGAGCCTGTGAAAAGAGTGCCAGGGAGCATGATGTGGTCATCGCCGAGGTTGGTGCCTGGAGCAATCCCATCTCATCGGATCCGGTCGAGGCGGAAAAGGCCATCGAGAAGTGCATTGCCGGATTGCAGTTGGCCGACCAGATCGGCGCCAGGTGCTGTGTAAATATCAGCGGATCAAAAAATCCGGACTACTGGGCAGGGCCTCACCGGGATAACATGACACAGGCTGTTTTTGACCAGGTGGTTGAAACGACCAGGAAAATCATTGATGCAGTAAAACCCAAACGTACCTTTTTCGCGCTTGAGGCCATGCCCTGGTCCTTTCCCTATTCCACCGATACCTACCTGAAACTATTTAAAGCCATTGACCGGTCTTCCTTCGGGGTACATATTGATCCGGTCAATATGATCACCTCCCCGCAGGATTATTTCAGCAGCGGAAAATTGATCAGGGAAATGTTTGCCGTGCTTGGACCCCATATTAAAAGCTGTCATGCAAAGGATATCACTTTAAGGGAGGACAATTACATTCCCCAGTTAGATGAAGTCCGACCTGGTCTTGGATCCCTCGATTATGGGACTTTCCTCCGGGAACTGGCCAAACTTGATGATGTACCCCTGATGATGGAGCACCTGAAAACGGACGAGGAGTATCAACTGGCAGCCGATCACATCAGATCCGTGGGCCAGACAGTTCAGGTGGATGTTTAATTACAAAAGTGAGCGTTTATGAAACCCCGTATCTGCACCCTTTTTATCCTGGCATTTCTGATTGGAACCTCCTGTTCAAATCCTGACACCTCGCAGGTGAAACCCAATTTCGTGTTTATCCTGGTGGATGACCTGGGGTGGGCTGACCTGGGATGCTATGGAAGCACATTTCATGAAACCCCCAATATCGACCGACTGGCAGGAGCCTCCATGCGATTCACCAATGCCTATGCAGCCTGTCCGGTTTGTTCGCCTACAAGGGCAAGCATCATGACCGGAAAATATCCGGCCAGAACAGGGGTTACCGACTGGATTGCCGGGCGACAGGTTTACAGTCCCGGACTGCCCTGCGATAAATTGCTATCCAGGGATTTTGAGCTGGAGATGAAGCTGGAGGAGCTGACCATTGCAGAAGCCTTGAAAGCAGCAGGCTATAATACCTTCTTTGCAGGTAAGTGGCACATAGGTGAGGACTCTGTCTACTGGCCAGAGCATCAGGGATTTGATATTAATAAGGGAGGCTGGAGCGTAGGCTCTCCAAGGGGAGGGTACTTCAGCCCCTATATTAATCCACGGCTGGAAAGCGGTCCCGAAGGAGAGTGCCTCACCGACAGGCTCACCGATGAGTCGATTCGCTTCCTGGAGGACCATGCCACAGATCCATTCTTTCTCTATCTGTCGTTTTATACGGTCCACAATCCACAACAGGGAAAACCTGAACTGATCGAAAAGTACATGCAAAAAATTGAAACAGAGGGTCTGAATCCGGAGGCCATGGAGACCACTGACCGGGAATGGATCAAATATGCCGCACCCCGTGGGAGGTTTGTAGAGCGCGTGCAGCAGGGCCATCCAGTCTATGCTAGCATGATCGAAACCCTCGATGCCAATGTGGGAAGACTGATGCAGAGACTCGAAGAATTGGAACTGAGCAAGAATACCATTGTATTCTTCATGTCCGATAATGGAGGGCTGTCCACCTCGGAAGGATCGCCCACTTCCAACCTGCCGCTCAGGGGTGGGAAAGGATGGATGTATGAAGGAGGAATCCGTGAACCGATGTTTATCAAATGGCCCGGATCCGGTTCGGAGGGTAGCATTTCGGAGGTGCCGGTGACCAGCACCGATTTTTATCCCACAATTCTGGAGATGGCAGGAGTGGAACCGATGCCCGGGCAGCATATGGACGGGATAAGCCTTGCACCCCTGCTCACAGGAGAAGGCATACTGGAAGAGCGCCCCATATTCTGGCACTATCCCCACTACAGCAACCAGGGAGGGAAACCAGGTGCCGCGGTGAGGCTGGGCGATTATAAACTGATTGAGTTTTTCGATCCGGGCATTGTTGAGCTCTACAACCTGGCGGAAGATATGGGAGAAACCACCAACCTGGCTGAGCAGATGCCCGGGAAAGTCAAAGAGCTGTTGGAGCTGTTGCATACCTGGCAGCAGGAAGTCGGAGCTGAAGGGATGGATCCCAATCCTTCATTTGATCCCGAATACCTTAGAGAAAATTATATACACTAAGCTAAAGAACCAACAGATGATTCGGAAATCAGTTTTGCTACTTATTTTCTTACCCTTTATATTTTCTGCCTGCAAGGGTCCGGTTGAGAAGACCAGTACAATTTCCCTGAAGGATATTGCTGCACAACTGCAGTTGCTCGATGAGAATGTCATGAAAGTGCAGGCAGAGGACCCCACTACTCCCAATGGCCAAAAGCGTGTAATGCCCAGGACCATCAATAAGGATGGATCGCTGGCTGTAGTCCCGGCGGGGGACTGGACCAGCGGGTTTTATCCCGGGGTACTCTGGCACATGTTTGAACTGACAGGGAGACCGGAATGGAAGGAGAAAGCGATCAAGTTTACAGCCATCCTGGAGGAGCAGCAATTCAATGGATCGAATCACGATGTGGGCTTCAGGATGTTTGGCAGTTATGGCAACGCCCTCCGCCTTACCAATGACGAGTCTTATATACCGGTATTGGAGCAATCGGCTCTTACCCTGATAGCCCGATATTATGAAAATGTGGGATGCATCCGTTCGTGGGACTTTAACCAGGAGAACTGGCAGTGCCCGGTGATCATAGATAATATGATGAACCTGGAGCTTCTTTTCTGGGCTTCAAAACAGACCGGCGATCCTGACTATTATGACCTTGCTTACAGGCATGCGATGACTACCATGTATAATCATTTCCGTCCCGACAACAGCTCTTTCCATGTGGTTGATTATGATACTATCACAGGTGAGGTCAGGGTAAAAGACACCCACCAGGGATATTCTGCTGAATCGTCCTGGTCGCGGGGACAGTCCTGGGGCCTCTACGGGTATACCATGACCTATCGCTTTACCGAAAATATCTATTTTCTGAAGCAGGCAGAGAAGATTGCAAATTTTTTGCTGGGGCATCCAAACCTTCCTGAGGACCTGGTCCCCTACTGGGACTATGATGCACCTGGAATTCCCGGTGAGCCCAGGGATGTGTCAGCCGCAGCCATCATGGCTTCCGCGCTTTACGAGTTATGCACCTATTCGGAGAATGGTGCTTTATATAAAGAGAAAGCAGATAAGATCATGGAGAGTCTGGGAACCAACTATGCTTCTGCTCCTGGCGAGAACTACGGATTTATCCTGGGTCATTCGGTGGGCAGCAAACCCGGTGATTCGGAGGTGGATGTGCCGCTGAACTATGCCGACTACTACTACCTGGAGGCACTCGTTCGCAAAACAGACCTTGAAGCCTATTAAAAAAAGTCATGAATTAATTATAACAACATTAATACTGATGGTTATGAAAAAGCTTTTTCTATTATCGGGTTTGCTAATGTTGGTTTCCTGTACAGTTCGATTTGAAGGAGTGCCGGAATGCTACAATCATGTGGACCAGGTGTTCTGGGTGGTTTCAGATCTGGACCGGACCATTGAGAACTATAAGAAGCTTGGATTCGATCAGTTTTCTGATCTGGGAACAGTGCTTGTCGAATCGGGAAAAAGTGACCAAAAATCTACTGCCAGGCTGGTCAGGGCCAACCTGGGAGGTGCCCATGTAAACTGGATCCAACCCATGGAAGGAAATTCCATGTTTCATGAGTTTCTCAAGGACCATGGCGACGGAGCCATGAGCCTGGTGCATCGATTTTCGGGTGAACAGGAGATGAAGAAAGAGTTAACGCGATTGTCGAATCTTGGAATAGATGTGTCGGAAAAAATATCGATATCTGCCGGCACTACAGAGATGCACGTTGTTTTCCTGAATACTGCCCAGCAAGGCAAATATACCCTGGGGTTTGTCTGTGGAGAGGAAGGGATGGAATCTTTCAACGACTTGCAAGCGGGCAACCGGAATAATTTAAAACTGAATCAGTACGCTTTTGCCATTCTGGATCCTGATCCAGTATCTGAATTCTGGAAAACACTTGGTCTGCCCGAACTGGAGATCAGGGTTCCTGAGCTGGGCGAACCTAAATATTACGGTGAACCGGCCGATCATGAATTGATTCAGGGGTGGCAGCGTCACGGATCCATTGCATATGAGTGGTGTATCCCTGTGAAACCACCCATTGTATATGAAGACCACATCAAGTTGCATGGAGAAGGGATCCACCACCTGGCTTTTTCTGTGGAGGATATGGACAAAGTTTTAGAGGATTATACCTCTCGTGGTTTTGTAGTATCCATGGGGGGGACCTGGGGTGAGAAAGGGAAACCGGGTTCGGGACGATATGAGTACATTGACCTGGAGGAGGCAGGCGGTTTAACCATGGAGTTGCTTTGGAGTTACAGGGAGTAAAATAAAACAGATAGGATGCAAATAAAGAAAATTGCCATGCTCGGTGGCGGATTTATAGGGGACTTTTATGTACATGCCCTTCACGGACACCGTCGATCCGACCGGGTACAGGTGGTATATTCAAGAAGCGAATCCAGTGCAAAAAAGGTGGCTGAAAGACACGGAATTCATCACTGGACCACCGATATGAGTGAAGCCGTGAACCACCCGGATATCGATACCGTAATTGTGGCCCTTCCCAACTTCCTGCACCTGGAAGCGGTACGGATGGCTGCTGAGGCAGGGAAGGCCGTACTGATGACCAAACCGCTGGGACGGAATGCTGCAGAGGCGAAGGAGATGCTGGACCTGGTAGAAAAACACGGGGTATTTCACGGCTACCTGGAAGATCTCTGTTATACGCCTAAAACACTGAAAGCGGTGGAATCGGTAAAAAACGGTGCACTGGGCGACATCCTCTGGGTCAGGGCCAGGGAGACCCACCCCGGTCCGCACAGCGACTGGTTCTGGAACAAGGAACTTTCCGGTGGCGGAGCCATCATCGACCTGGGCTGTCACTGCATCGAGATTGCCAGGAACTACATAGGCAAGGATGTTCGACCTGTGGAGGTAATGTGCTGGGCCGATACCCAGGTAAAACCCATTGAGGCGGAAGATCATGCCATTGCCCTGGTGAAATATGCTTCCGGAGCTATCGGACAGTTCGAGGTGAGCTGGTGTTTCCGAGGGGGAATGGACCTGCGCGATGAGGTGATGGGGGTGGAGGGAACCATCTTTTTGAACCATTTTCTCCGGACCGGTTTTGATATGTACACCGCAGTGGGCGAAGGAGACTATGTGGCAGAGAAGGCGGAATCGGCCACAGGCTGGCTCTTCCCTGTGGGAGATGAGGTGAACGCTCTGGGCTACGATTTCATGTTCACCGATATGTTTGATGCTATGGATCAGGGAAAAGAGCCCATGGAGACCTTCTACGACGGATATGTGGTCAATGCCATCATGGATGCCTGTTATAAATCTTCCAAATCTAAGAAATGGGAATCGGTGGAGCTTGAGGTTTGGCGGGGCAGTGAAGAGGTGTCCGGCGGTCCCCAGTTGAAGGACTACGACGACCAGCACTACCTGATCAAGGAGGAGAAGATCCCGGACGGAACAGTCAAACTGATCCTGAAGGACAAATCTTCAGGGGAGATCATCCAGAAAGTGAAATAAAGGTACTTGTCAGGCAGTGGCCTTCTTCTTTTCCCTGAAGAGAAAGATAACTATCACCAGCACTACAGCAGCAATTACGGTGGGTACATACCAGATCTTGTCCCAGTCGGCCACCCCGCCCACGGTCAGGGTGTCGATGGTCCGGCCGGCAAACCAGGTACCGATAAACATGCCCAGCCCGTAGGTGGCAAAGGTGATCAGTCCCTGGGCTGAGCTCTTCAGGTGGTCCGGCGCTTTTTCATCGACGAAAATCTGACCTGTGACCACAAAGAAGTCGTAGCAAATCCCGTGCAGGATGATGCCTGTATAAATCATCCAGACCCCGCTCTCTGCATCCCCGTTGGCAAAGAGCAAAAAGCGGATCAGCCAGGCAGTGATCCCTATAAAGAGCACCTTTTTCACCCCGAAACGGGTGATAAAGAAGGGTAGGATAAGGATAAAGAAGATCTCTGCCACCTGTCCCAGGCTGATCTTATTGGGTATGAAGTCCATCCCGATATCCGACATGAACGAAGCGGTAAAGCCGAAGTAGAAGGAGACCGGGATAAAGATCAGTACCGAGGCAATCATCAGGGTGGCAAATGCCCTGGATTTAAACAGGCTCAGGGCATCCAGGCCAATAAGCTCCTTCAGACTGGCCTTCTTCTCCTTTTTGGGAGGTACATGAGGCAGGGTGAAGCTATAGATACCCAGCATCAGCGAAACTGCTGCACCCACATAAAGCTGTTCTACCGAGGAGGTGTAACCCAACCATCCGATCACATTGTTGGCTGCGATCCAACCAATAGTACCCAGCACCCTGACCCCGGGGAACTGTTTCCCAGGATTTTCCATCTGGTGGAAGGAGAGAGAGTTGGATAGAGCCATGGTGGGCGCATAGGTCATGGTATATATCAGCAGGGCCGGGTAGAAGAGCTGAAAAGTAGTGGCCTGGGAGGCGACCACCAGCAGCACCGCGCCCAGCAGGTGCATAAAGCCCAGCACTTTTTCCGTCGCAAAGAACTTATCTGCAATCAGACCTACGAAAAATGGGGAGATCATGGCCGAGATGGCAAAGGTGCCGTAGCACAAACCAATCTGGGTGGCTGTGAAACCGAGACTTTCGCCCAGGTAAGTATTCAGTGTAACATACCAGGTTCCCCAGATAAAATACTGGAGGAACATAAGGGTGGAAAGTTGAAGTCTGGTCTTTAGGCCCATGGAAAAAGTTTTATCTCAATATAGTACAAAATCTTTTATCTTGCTTTCATGAAACATGTACCGATTATCATAGCTGTACTCTCAATGTGGCTGATCTCCTGCTCGAAACAGGAGCTTCCAAATATCATCCTGATCAGCGTGGATGATATGGGCTGGTCCGACCTGGGCTGCTACGGGAGTGAGATCCACACCCCCAACATTGATGAACTGGCCGCGCAGGGCATGCGCTTCACCCAGTTCCACAATACTTCCAAGTGTTTTCCCTCCAGGGCTTGTCTGCTCACAGGAATTTATGCCCAGCAGAGCGGGTACGACCGATCTTACAATGAACCACTCAGGAATTCGGTCACCCTGGGTGAGGTGCTGCGTGAGGCGGGTTACATCACCCTCTGGTCGGGCAAGCACCATGGGCTGGAAAATCCTATTACCAGGGGATTTGATCACTATTATGGATTGAAGGATGGTGCCTGCAACCACTTTAATCCGGGCGAGCAGAGACCCGGAGAGGGTGTCCCGGCCAGGAAAAGCTGGGGCGGAGAAAAGGCAAAGCGGGCCTGGTGCATCGACAGCCTGATGTTTGCTCCCTACACCCCGGAGGAGAGGGATTTCTACACCACCGACTATTTTACCCACTATGCGGTGGATTGGCTGGAGTCGTACGAAGATGATGACCGTCCGCTGTTTCTTTACCTGGCCTATACGGCACCCCACGATCCGTTAATGGCGTGGCCCGAAGACATTGCAAAGTACGAGGGATGGTATGATGAAGGCTATGAACCGATCCGGCAAAAGAGGTATGCACGTCAGGTGGAGATGAACCTGATTGATGAAAGTTACCAGCTCTCGGATGCCACCTACTTCGACTGGGATACAGTGTCGCCGGAATTAAGGAGGGAGGAGTCGAGGAAAATGGAGGTCTATGCAGCCATGATCGACCGGATGGACCAGAATTTGGGAAGGGTGCTGAAGACCCTGGAGAAGACAGGCAGGACCGAAAATACACTGATCATGTTTGTTTCCGACAACGGGGCTTCTGCGGAGATGGTTCATATCGAAGATGATTACGGGGAGATCGGTACCATGACCCTCTGGTCCTCCCAGGGGCCGCAATGGGCCAATGTTTCCAACACCCCGTTCCGGTATTTTAAGAACTACAGCTATGAAGGGGGGATCAATACTCC
>JAGLPR010000210.1 GCA_023137255.1 Bacteroidales bacterium
ATTCCTGTACCTATGGTCAACACATTGGGATCGAAAATGATATCACCGGGAGGGTAGTCAAGCTTCTCTGTCAACAGCCTGTAGGCCCTTTCGCAGATCTCTATTCTTCGTTTGTAACTGTCTGCCTGTCCCTGTTCATCAAAGGCCATCACAATGACAGCGGCACCATAGCTCCTGATTTTTTTTGCATGTTCCAGAAACTGCTCTTCACCCTCCTTCAGGCTGATGGAGTTAACCACCGCTTTTCCCTGGATGCATTTCAATCCGGCCTCTATGACCTGGAATTTGGAGGAGTCGATCATCAGTGGTACCCTGGATATTTCAGGTTCTGCCATTAGCAGGTTCAGAAAAATGACCATCTCCTTTTCGGCATCGAGCATGGCATCATCAAGGTTGATATCCAGGATCTGTGCGCCATCTTCCACCTGCCTGCGGGCAATTTCCAGGGTCTCATCATACTTCTTTTCACGGATCAGCCTCGCAAACTTCCGGCTGCCCGACACATTGCACCGCTCACCGATGTTGATGAAATTGGAGCCCTCATAAGCAGTTAGCGGCTCCAGTCCGCTAAGCTTCAACCCTGTCATTTGTTCGACCGGTTTCCGGGCAACTGCCTGTTCTGTAAGTTCAGCAAAAGCACGGATGTGTTCCGGGGTGGTTCCGCAGCACCCTCCCACGATATTCACAAATCCTGACTGTATAAAATCTCCAATCAACTCTGACATCTCTTCAGGAGTCTCATCGTACTCTCCAAACTGGTTGGGCAGTCCAGCATTGGGATGTACAGATGTAAAATGTGACGATTTTCCTGCCATCTCCTGCAGGTAGGGCCGTATCTCTTTTGCCCCGAGCGAACAGTTCAGGCCGATGGAGAGTAGGTCCACATGGTCCAGTGAATGCATAAAGGCTTCCAGGGTCTGTCCTGACAGAGTACGGCCACTGGCATCGGTGATGGTTCCCGAGACCATCACGGGAATCCGGATATTTTCAGATTCCAGGTACTCTTCAATGCCCATCAAGGCCGCCTTGGCATTTAGTGTGTCAAAAACCGTCTCCACCAGCAACAGATCCACGCCTCCCTCCACCAGGCCTTTCACCTGCTCTTTGTAGGACTCTTTCATCTCATCATATGAGATGGCTCGGAATCCCGGGTCATTCACATCGGGCGATAACGAGGTGGTTTTGTTGGTGGGACCGATCGAACCGGCTACAAACCTTGGTTTGCCGGGAGTTTTATTGCTGAATTCAGCCGCTGCTTCTGCAGCAATCCGGGCCGACTCAAAATTGATATCGTATACAGCAGATTCGGTATGATAGTCGGATTGCGAAATGGAGGTGGCATTGAAAGTATTGGTTTCAATGATGTCCGATCCGGCTTCCAGGTAAGCCTCATGGATCTCCCGGATTACATCAGGCCTGGTAAGGGAAAGCAAGTCGTTGTTCCCCTTCAGATCGCTGGGATGGTCTTTAAAACGTTCTCCCCTGTAATCTTCCTCGGAAAGCTTGTAACGCTGGATCATGGTACCCATGGCTCCATCCAGCAGGAGCACACGCTCCTTTAACAGGTTCTTGATCTTAACTCCCTTTTGTTTTGTCATACCCATCCAATAAAATTACTCAATTATGAGCTTTCATGGAACTCAGGCCTTGAAGGCCTGTTCAAAATCGGCAGTGATATCGTCAATATGCTCCAGTCCCACCGATACCCTCAGCAGGGTAGGGGACACTCCGGCTGCTTTCTGGGCCTCGTCCGACAGTTGCTGGTGGGTGGTGGCCGCAGGCTGGATAATCAGGGTCTTCACATCGCCCACATTGGCCAGGTGGCTCACCAGCTCCAGGTGGTCCACCAGACGGATCGCTTCCTCTTTGTCACCCTTTAAAGTGAATCCTAACACTCCACCAGCACCTCTGGGTAGGTATTTTTTTGCGTTTTTGTGGTGGGGACTATCCTCCAGTCCGGGATAGTTCACCTGATCCACTTTCGGGTGTTTCTTCAGCCATTTTGCCAGCGCCAGAGTGTTTTCCACATGTCTCTCCATCCTCAGAGAGAGGGTTTCCAGTCCCTGTACAAAGAGGAATGAATTGAAAGGACTCTGGCTCGGCCCCAGGTCCCTCAGGCCTTCCACCCGGGCCTTGATGATAAAGGCGATGTTTCCGAAGGGACTTTCACTGCCGAAGGTTTCCCAGAATTTCAAACCGTGATACCCTTCACTGGGTTCTGTAAATTGGGGGAACTTGCCATTGCCCCAGTTGTAATTGCCTCCGTCCACAATCACTCCTCCAATGGAGGTGCCATGCCCACCGATCCACTTGGTGGCCGATTCCACCACGATGTTGGCTCCGAACTCGATGGGTCTGAACAGGTAACCTGCCGCTCCAAATGTATTGTCCACCACCAGGGGGATGTCATACTTTTTTGCCAGGGCACCGATCTTTTCAAAGTCAGGTACATTGAATCCCGGATTGCCGATGGTCTCCAGGTAGAGGGCTTTGGTGTTTTCATCGATCAGCTTTTCAAAATCCTCCATCTCCAGCGAATCTGCAAACCTCGCCTCCCAGTTGTAGTTTTTAAATGTGACCTTGAACTGGTTGTAGGTGCCTCCATAGAGGTAGGGACTGCTCACAATGTTGCTGCCCGACTTAAGGATGGTACTGAAGGCAAGGAATTGGGCTGCATGTCCGGAAGAGACGGCCAGGGCTGCCACCCCGCCTTCCAGTGCAGCAATTCGCTGCTCAAACACATCATTGGTGGGATTCATAATCCGTGTGTAGATGTTGCCAAACTCCTTCAGGGCAAACAGGTTGGCCCCGTGTTCCGAGTTGTTGAAGGTGTAGGAGGTGGTCTGGTAAATGGGGACCGCCCTCGATTTGGTGGCTGAATCGGGTGCATGTCCTGCATGGATCTGCAGGGTTTCGAAGTTCTTATATGTAGTATTCATGGTGTGAATGGTTAATAAGTTAAAACGTTAATGTGTTGATGAGTTAATGAGTTAACAAGTTAGTGGATTAATAGCTTATTGGATAAGAGAAAAATAACTTACTAAGCCAATAATCTATTAACTTCATTCCATGCCCATAGGCAGCAACGGCATGGTAAAAGCTATGTTTTTCATGGTCTTCATTTTTGTTATTATCTCCCTTTCGGGTTAGGTTTTGGCACCTTCGCCTGGTGACGGGTTGCCAGGGGATCTGCGAGCCTAATCTCTTACCCCTTCTCAATAACAATCGCATTCAATGCGGTATTGATAGTTCAAAGATATGTTATGGAACATACAAATACAAACAGTCATGGTAGCGCAGTTTCTTTTTATTTAGACCAGATTGCGCTTAATAGCTTATTGTCAATCAATTAACCTGCTGTATAATTCAGATCAGAAAGTGTAGGTAAGTCCGAGACCAAAAAGCTCTTTAAACTGAACTCGCTCATCAAAAGTGTCGTGAACACCATCTCCCGTGGTATCGGTCCCAAACTTAATGTCGTAATCGTAGATCAGTTGTGTCAGCAAAGTGGCCGAAATGTATTCATTTACTGTAAAAGTCAGCAGCATGTCCCAGTTCACATCAATGTACTGGGGATTATCGAGGTAGTTGGAGAAAAGGTCCACTTTGGTATCAAGCCCGAATGAGCCAGCAGCAGAGAGTGCGTCATCCAGTACAAAGGTAAATTTGGACGCAAGAGGGGAGAGGAACAGAGAAAAAACATCGTTGGGCTTGTAATCCATACCCAGGGAGAGGTTCAGGTAGCCGGGCGACATAAAATCGGAGATCTTAAGCCGGTTCACATACCCCGGATTGTCATATCCTTCGGCAAATTGGGTTTTGAATCCGAGCAGGGCAGTGTAAAACCACTTATCTGCGGCTTTCAAACCAAGTTTTGAGGTAAAATCGATCTGGTCATCACTCTTGCGTGTGGGATCATCCCCCTGCCTGATCAGTCCGAATCCAAGTATCAGGGTGTTTTCCCAGTTAGTTTTTTCAGTGGCATAGATCGCTGAAAGGTTAATCAAAGCATTGCCGGAAATGCTGTTATCACCTCCGGAAGCCCAGTTGGTCAGCGAGAGTTGGGAGAGGTTCAGGGAGGTGGTTCCGCTGAACTTTCACAATGTATCTGCATTGGTGGGTTCCTGGGCTGATAGAACAACCCCCATAAGGGCTATCACGAGTGTTGGAAATATTTTCTTCATTGTTTTTGGTTTTAATCTGTTGGTGTGCAAATGGATTGCTTATCTGAAGTTATTTGTATTCCTCGTTTTCTGCAAAGACTTTAAAACGCTCCATGTTCAGCACGGTATTGTGTGTAAAAGCCTGTTTCATAAATGGAGCCATCAGCGCCATCAATCCTCTGAACTTAAAAATGCTTACGGTACTCCAGAGGGTTGTTCCCGGCTCCGGCTCGCTAAAGTAATTGTATATCTCATTGTAGACGCCACGAGCCTCATAGGTCCCGTGGAACTCGTCAGGAAAGTTTCTTTTTGTAATGGTTTCGGTCATCAGAAGGTCGCTCTTCCTGCCCTCATAAACCATTTTTGACCGGCAGCCCTCCTGCCCCGGTTCGCCACTTAGGTGTTCAAAGCTAAGCAGGCCCGGTTGCCATTTGTATATGTTCTCGGTACTGTCAAACAATTCGATTACTTTCTCCCGTGGAAGGTGGATGGTGACTTCTGTAGTGTATTTCATAACTGTTTTGTTCAATGCAATAACAATACATTGCTTCATTTGTTTGACCGGATATATACACCTTTTCCCTGAAACCACACCGATATTTTGCCGCAATTTCATCCTCTCCAGAACCAGAGTGTTAGTTTTATCTCAAATCAATCAGGACCATCATGGAAAAAGATGTAATTATTATTGGTGGGGGAGTGGCCGGACTCTCAGCCGGAATTTACGGACAACTCAATGGGTACAACACCGAGATACTGGAGATGCATTCGCTGCCCGGGGGACAATGCACAGCCTGGAAAAGAAAGGGGTATACCTTTGATTACTGCATACACTGGCTGGTGGGGTCGGCTCATGGAGCTTTTCACGATATATGGAAGGAGACCGGGGCTTTAAACAAGGAGACGGTGATTGTGGATCCGGAAACATACGTAACCATGAGAATGCCCGATGGGGAGGATTTCATCATCTATTCGGATATCGATCGCTGGGAACAGTACCTGGTGGATATGGCACCGGGCGACCGGAAACCCATTGCTCGGATGTGTAATGACATGCGAAAAATGGGCACCATGCAACTCTTCGAGAAACCCTCCTTCAAAAGAAATCTTCTGGACCTTGCCAGTTTTATTTGGAAGAGCGGACCTGCACTCAGAACCTATATGAAATACGGGAAGAAGTCGGTGGATGAGTACTTTGAAAAACTCGGGTTTGAGAGCAAAGTATTGAAGGAAAGGTTGCTGGGGATTGGCAGTGCCATGGAAGATTTTTCCGCCATTGCCTTTCTTTTCGTGCTGGTATGGTTTTCCCAGAAGAATGCCGGTTACCCGGTAGGCGGTTCCATGCCTTTTACCATGAGGATGGCAGAAAAGTATAAATCACTGGGAGGTACTTTTACCGGCAGAGCCCGGGTAGAGAAGATCATTAGCCATGAGAACAAGGCGGTGGGTGTCAGGCTGACGGATGGCACAATCAGGTATGCCAAATACATCATTGGTGCCTGTGACCTGCACGCCCTGATGTACGATATGCTCGATGGCAAATATGTGACTCCGCAAATAAAAAAAGCCTTTACCGAGTGGCCCCTGTTTACACCGCTTGTGCAGGTATCCTTTGGGATAGACCGCCCCATTGAGAGTGAATTCCATACCTACCAGGTGATTGCACCCGGGGAGGTCATCGGACATACTTCCCTGAGCACCGGCTATGGCGTCTCCAACTATAACCACGATCCGGAGATCACCCCGGAAGGGAAGTGTGTGATGAAGATGCTTTTTGATTCACCTATTGACCTGTGGGAGAACATGGACAAAGAGGAGTACCAGAGGGAGAAGGAGAATATTGCAGCCGATGCATGTAAAAAACTGGAAAAGCTCTATCCGGATGTAAAGGGACACATCGAGGTGGTGGATGTGGCCACTCCACTGACCGACATCAAATACACAGGTGTCTGGAAAGGCGCCTACGAAGGATTTATGCCCACCAGTAAAAACATGACAAAGTCTATTAAGCATACGGTGAAGGGACTCGATAATTTCTACCTGACCGGACAGTGGCTTTTTCCGGGCGGTGGACTGCCTCCTTCAGCCCAGTCGGGCAAATGGCTCTTTCAGTGGATCACCAAGAAGGATAAAAAGAAATTCAGGACAGCTTAACAGAAATTATCTCTGAAAATGATAATTTCGCGATGTGGAAACCGGAGATCTTTATCACAACCTCAAGGAGGCGTATACAGCAGAGAACCTGGGCCTGATTACGGGACGAATCATCGACATGTTCAGGGACCATAAGTATGATGCATTAAGGGCAATTCAGAAAGTGGTGAATGAGTATACCCCCTGTGATGAAGAGAAGATCAATAAGGTGTTTTCCAGGCTGATCATGCTCTACCATCCCGACAGGCTGGGACAGAGCCTGGTCAGGCTTGAAGAGGCCTACCAGGCAGGCGATTTCGAGAGTCTCTACACCATGTCCCATATTTTAACGGTACAAAACCTGGAGCCGGATCATGTAATGGTCAGCTCCATAATTACCGATGAAGACCTGGCCGAGGAGTTTGGTTGGGACAACAGTGCCGATGGTTACTCTTATTTTATGGCAGGTGAGGAGGCCGAAGCAGAACTGGAGGAAGAGGGTGATTATGCGGGACGAAGTTTCCTTACTGCCCTGAAGCGCAGGGTTTACGGCAACCTGAATGTGGATTTCCCCATGTACCTGTTGGAGGAGCTGGAGGAGATCGAGATGGCCGATTATGAATTGGAGTTCCTGGACGGGATCGATGCGTGCCATTATGCGAGGGCTGTGGATCTCTCAAACAACAACCTGACCGATATTTCCGACCTGGCTCACCTGCATCAGGTAGAGCGTCTCTACCTTTCAAACAACCATGTTGGATTGATCGATGCCCTGAGCAACCTGACAGTCCTGCAGGTGCTGGATATCTCTTTTAACGACGTGGATGACCTCTCTCCCTTATTCGACCTTTCGTACCTCAGTTATCTTAATGTAATGGGTAACCGCATTCCTTCCTGGCAGCTAGAAAAACTACAGTTGAAGGGGGTAACCATTGTAGATTAATCTAAAATCTATCCATTGAGCAGGGTTTTCATGGCTTCTCTGTTGCGGGGATTGATCACCTTTTTGGATTCAGGCGTATAGAGGTAATCGAACAGCTCTTCATAATGCTCTTCCACTTTGGGCCTGATCACCTTGTAGGTGGGATTCATCAGCTTGTTGGCCACGGTAAATCCTTCTGCAAGAATCCCCACATTGGAGGGAATCCATCTCTGTGGAAACAGGTCGCCGTATTTCCCGTTTTTCCTGTACTCCCTCACCTCGTTATCCAGCAGGGTGAGGCAAGCGTCAATGCCTTCATCTGTATCGGCAGCTAATCCTTTTCCCTCCAGGTATCGTTTGAGGGCAACGGGATCAGGGTATACCAGAGCCACGGTATATGGATTCTGGTTGTTGTGCAAAAGCGCCTGGCTGATATATTCACTCTGGTCGGTGAAGGACTCTTCAATTCCTTCTGGACTGAACTTCTCCCCGTCATCGGCAATCAGCAGACTCTTGTAACGGCCCAGTACATACAGGAACCCGTCCGGATCCATATATCCCATATCGCCGGTGAAGAGCCATCCGTCTTTGATGGTATCGGCAGTGGCCTCCTCATTTTTCCAATACCCTTTCATGACGTTTTCACCTCTGATCACAATTTCACCTTTCTCACCCAGCGGCTCCTCAATGCCCTCGTCATTGCATATTTTTACCTCCATGTTTTCCGGTATCAGGCCCGATGATCCCATCTTGTAAGCTTTCTCTCCGTTGGCACTGATGATGGGGCTGGCTTCGGTGAGCCCGTATCCCTGGTAAATGGGTATCCCGATGGCATAGAAGAAACGTTGTAGTTCAATATCCAGAAGTGCTCCACCGCCAAAAAAATATTGCATATTCCCTCCCAGTCCATCCCTTACTTTCTTGAAAATAATGGCATCGAACAGGGCGTAGATGGGTTTCAAAAACAGTTTCATGCCTTTCCCTTTGTCCCACGCAATGCCGTTGTAACTGTAGGCGACCTTCAGCCCGGCCTGGAAAAGTGACCAGGTGAAATTGCCCTTGGCCCTGATGGCACTTTCAATATTGTTCCTGAAATTTTTTGAAATGGTAGGAACACTGAACATGAGGTTGGGTTTGACCTCCTTGATGTTTTTGGAGATGTTCTTGGTGGTTTCAATGGCGCTCTTTCCCATCTCAAGGGCTGCAATGCTGGCACCCACCGACATAACAGTAAAGAGTCCTGCCGTATGGGCAAAGCTATGATCCCACGGCAGGAAGAGAAACATCTTGTAATGTTCAGGGATAGAGAGAATTGAGAGGGCTTGTTCTGTATTGGAAGTATAATTCCTCTGACTCAGCATGATCCCTTTAGGGTCGGCTGTGGTGCCGGAGGTGTAGCATATGTTGGCAATATCATCCGGACTCACCGAGTCGAAAACTTTCTTAACTGAATCGAAATCTTCTTCCAGAAGCTTTTTGCCCTCCTCCATCACATCGCCCATATAGATCTCCTCCTTTTCGTAGGTCTCTTTGGGGTCCATCAGGATGATCTTTTCCAC
>JAGLPR010000211.1 GCA_023137255.1 Bacteroidales bacterium
TGTGGAATAAGCCAAGCTGGTACTTCTCCCAGGCCTCCTGGTTTGTTGTAGAGACCTGTTGAATACGCTGTCTCTCCGGTTTTGAAATATAGGCCTCCAGGTGATGTGCGACCTCCAGGGCGATCTCTGTACGCAGGGATATGATCTCCTCCAGGGGCCTGTTATACTCCTGCTGCCAGAGATTTTCATCGTTCCTCGGTTCCACAAGGCGTGTGACGACCTTCAACTTACCTTCAGCCTGGGAATAGGTGCTTTCAAGCAGGTAATTCACTCCCAGTTCCCCGGCAATTTCGGTGCTTTTCTTTCCCTGATCTTCATAGGTCAATACGGATGTCAGCTAGACTACCTTATCAAAGGATTGGATCCTGGACAACTGGGTGATGATATCATTGGTCAGACCATCGCTGATGTGTTCCTTCCCGGGATCCCCGCTGAGATTCAGCATGGGAAGAACTGCAATGGATTTTTCGAGGGATGCGTCCCTCCTGACTTTGCCCCGGTTACCAAACAGGTTGATGGACAGCAAGGTAATGATGATCGCCGCACTGACAAAGGTGGCGATCTTCCAGCCTTTTGAGTTTACATGCGTTTCTTCCTTTGCATGCCGGACAGGCCCGGTCTTCACAATACCGTCCTCAGGATGGATATCATAGATCCAGGAGAGTATCAATGCAATGATAAAACCGACCACAAGCAGGATGATGATAAAATTGAGGGTCCAGTCAGGAAGGCCCAGCGAAGGAGCCACAATATCGGTCAGCTCCAGGATCACAAATGCCGCTGCGGCATAGACAGTAATCACCCGGGTGACTTTCCTGCGCCTGAGCTCCTGCCAGAACCGGGCAAGCTTATTGGAATTTTCAGGCATCTGAGGGTGCAGTTGATTATCTGCAAGTTAAGACCTATATCCTGTTTTCGCAATTTTTGAAAGTAACTAGGTTGTGACTTGTATACAATCCTGTGAGCTTTGAGTCAAATCCTGGCATCTACACTGGATATCTAAAATGCTGTTTGATAGATATATACATTTCCTGTTCCGATCAATTTAATGATTCGAAACGTCACAAATTTTGAAAAACTAACAAGGGTGTGACTTCCGGATTTCCCGAAAAAGGCATACCGGGGTCCGAAAAACTCAAGTCTTGACATTCACAATCGACCCGTTTAACTTTGCAAATGAGAATCTCACATGCTTTTTTACAATATGAAACCGACCATCGACAAAACATCCTTCGGATCCATTACCGTGGACGGGGAAGAGTATGACCATGATATTATTATTACCCTGGAGGGTAAGGTGAAAAAGCGGAAGAAGAAGCTCTCCAAATCGGTCTTTGGCACCTCACATAAGATCTCACTCCTGGAGATTGAGTACGTATACCAGGACGGTGCGGAGGGCATCATCATCGGAACCGGGCAATACGGAGTGGCCAAACTGTCAAAAGAAGCCGTGCAATTTCTTGCGGAAAAGAACTGCAGGGCAGTGTTTAGGCCCACACCGGAGGCCATGCAGGGATGGAACAGGGCGGAGGGCAACCGGATTGGATTGTTCCATATTACCTGTTAGATTGCCGCAAAATGCTTTTGTCTTTCAGCTTACCATCCAGATACTGCCCCCGCAGGCCCTTGGCCAAGATGATGCCGTCACCGTCGATGAGGAAGTTGGCAGGGATTGACATGACCCCATACTGGGCAACGGGAACCGACTGCCACCCTTTCAGGTCGCTCACAAGCGTACGCCGTAGAACAGGAAGAGGAATAGAATCACTCAGGATAATAAAATCGGGGGCTTAAAACCGTCACAAGTGAACCGAGCCAGCGAGCTCAGCGGAAGCTACCGTTTGTAGGCCCCCTTTCTTTTATTATCCTTTCGTATCCAACTTATTCCTTCCTGGTTCAACGGGTACTGGAGAAGAAAGCAAAATAAAAGATCAATCCAGATGATAGATCTCCTCCATGGGAGCCCACCAGACTCCCTCTTCTGCTGATTTCACCGGCTCCTGACAGGGATCCGTTAGTTTCCACCAGGCCTGGGTAAGAGAATCTTCAGCCATTGTTTTCATATCCTCTTCAAGATCTTTTCCGGTATACTCGAAGTAGCTGAAGAGAACCCCATCCCTGAAATAGATGGAGTAGTTCCTGATGTTGCACTGCTTTAACATTTTGTTCACCCCGGGCCATGGGTTGGCATGCAGGGCCATATATTCATCCAATTTTTCAGGTTTCACCTTGATCACTGAGGCATACCTGACAATTTCCTCATTCTCCACAGGGGTTTCACTTTCATTTATACAGGCCTGAAAGGTGACCATGAACAGGAGCGCAATCCAATACATTGTTTTCATGATGAATGTTTAAGTCTTAACCGAAATAGAGATAGAGCAGGATCATCAGAATGAGCAGGATCACAGCCCATATCCTCGAATCCTTTATGCTGTTGATCTTTGATCCAAATCCCTGTAAGTTCTCCTTTGTAAAAGTCAGATGCTTAATTTCTGACAATGGTCTGTTCCTGGAGGTTAAGCTCAGTGTATTGAAAAAAACGATACACATCACAAACAACCACCATGCCTGCATCAGGAAGGGGACCCCCAATCCATCGGTAATCATCTTTGATCCTGAGATGGGATCAAAGTCCAGGCAAAATACAATCGATCCTGCCAGTAATCCGAAAATCATGGTCCACAGGGCCACCTTGTCATTGCCCTTCCGGGAGATAATGCCCATCACAAATACACTGGCCACAGGCGGGGATAACATGGATAACACTATGACAATGGCATCGAATATACTTTCAAACCGGCCAATCCATGGGGACCATGAAATGGCCAGGATAATAACCACAAGGCTGGAGATTCTCCCGGCCCTTAATACGAGCCTGTCTGAGGTGGCTGGGCGGATCCTTTTTACAATGTCAATGGATACCAGCGTACCCACACTGTTTAATGCTGCTGAAATTGTACTCATCAATGCGGCAAGCAGTGCCGCAGTCATCAGTCCCACCAACCCTTTTGGCAGCACATTGGAGATAAGCACCATCAGTGTATCATTGGGATCGACAATCACATCCGAGAAAAGAACATACGCCAGGATGCCCGGAAATACCATAATAAATACAGGTAATATCTTTAAAAAACCTGCAAACAGGGGTCCGTTCTGAGCATCAGATAGTGTTTTTGCCCCCAGTACCTTCTGTACAATGGTCTGATCGGCACACCAGTAATAAATACCCAAAACCGGATAACCCAGCAATATCGCATACCATGGAATGATGGCATTCTCTCCGGACTGCAGGATATCAAGCTGACCGGGTTTTAAAGCTGCTTTTAAATCAGCCAGGGAATTTACCCCTTTGTCAGGAAGAAGGGCTACTGCAAGAATGGTTAACAAGGTCGCCCCTCCAATGAGTATGACAGATTGGAATGATTCAATGACTACGATGGCACGCAGACCGCCCATGATGGTGTATAGGGTGGTGATGACTGAAATAACTACAATGGATACCATGATATCCACACCAAAAATGCTATTCAGTACAACTGCACCGGCGTAAAGGCTCACTCCAATATGTGAGAACAGAGCGGTAATCACTACAATAAAAGCAAAGAAGGATCTGGATCTGGGACCAAACCGTTTTTCAAGAAATTCGGGCAGGGTTGAAATCCTGTTTTTAAAGTAGAAGGGTGCAAAAAACAGGGCAAGGATAATTAACAGGAAGGTGGCCATCCATTCAAAGTTCCCCCATACAATGCCATCTTTGAATCCATTGGCAGCCAGTCCAACCATATGAATGGTGGATATATTGGCAGCGAAGAGCGCAGCTCCGATCATTCCCCAGTTCAAAGAACGACCAGCCAGGAAAAAACCTTCGCTGCTGGTCGTTTTTCTCCGGGCCGACAGAATCCCTATCAATATGATAATTACCAGGTAGGCCAGGATAATGACCAGGTCAATGGCGGAAATATTTATCTCTTTCATCTGGTCTTAAATTGCTGCACCTCCTCCATACAAATCCGTTCCCATTCCCAAAGCCTCTCCGGATCATACTGGACAGTAGAAATATCTTTCATGATCATCTCAATATGGCACTCTCCATCGGCCTGAATTAAGAAATCCCGGATCTCCTTCCTGGCCTGTTCAGGATCAAATGTCTTCAAAGCAAATATGGCAGGATTGGGCTTGCGACTGAGTACAAAATCATCACCCAGCTCATCGATGGCCTGTCGGGTATCGTTCCACGGACTACAGGAAACCTTGCGGAGATTGGGTATTCTAGTAAGCAGGTGGCTTTTCCCTGCCAGGGGCTCACAGCAACCATAGTAAGTCATGTTCCACCGGTTCAGCCATTGCAGGTCATGTTCAATGGCAAATTCCCAGTGCATTTCGGGCGATACTTCCGAAAAGATCTGGGCATTGGAGCAACCCCACATATTTTTCGGATTTATCCGGTCAGAATCATAGGGCTCCCCGGGCATCTCCCGGGTATAACCATACCCCCCCGATCCGATCCGTGTATTATTACAATCAAGGGATAGCAGGTTCTGTTGTTCAAACAGGTCCAGTTCCACCATCCACGCCTGCACCATTTTTTCATAAAAGGCATGTACCATTTCGGGACGCAGAATCAGGTCCATCATCGCCTCCTGAATGCCCCACCAACGGATCAGGTAATCCCAGGGGGTGAACCAGATATGGGTCTGCCCCTGCTTTTTAACCGGCAAAACAGAGCTGAATATTTCATTCATCAGCTGGAACCTGATCTCTGTAGCTTCCCTGTTATGGGTAACGATGGGTAGTTTTATCTTCTCCAGGTCATCCATATCCCGAATTTGAACATTGAAATGCCTTGAGACAATGTCACTCTCGTTATCGGTAATGGCCAGATCAACATGCTCTATGATTCCAAAATCGGTGCTGTGGATGGAAAGAGGACAATCGAGCCAGGGATTGATGATCATGTCGCCAGGCATATGCTTCCACTGGTAGATGGTTTTACGCATCAGATCTTCCTGGGAGCGGGCCCATGGATTCTCACACTGAAGTGTCAACTCATTGTTGTGATTCATTTCGTGCCATGGGATCTCATTGATCCAGACCAGAGGACGTTCCGATTCCAGATCATTGAGTTTTTGCCACAACCGGGCCTTCTCCTTATGTACGGGAAGCGATGCTACGGAGGCCCACTCTTCCGCCAGTGCTCTCAGTACATCGATCTCTCTTTGATCGAGCCTGATGGTCTCCGCCACCTCTAGCACTGGTCTGTGACTAGGATCATGTAACATGGAGGAGGAATAATGAGTGTGCTAATCACTCCCGGTTGACTGCTCTTCTTTTGCGATGAGTTCACCAACATTTCGAAGTGTCTTCACATCGATCTTTCTGATTTTCCCCTCGTAGTCTGGTCCCACGTTGATGGAAAAGATATTTCCATATTGCACGGCAGCCTGATAATCCTTATACAGATCCTCAGCCGGTTTACAGAGTGTATCATGTTCCGGAAGAGAATAAAACCAATCTGCACCCCCTGTATGTTTGGGTAGAATGGGGTAGGTGAACTCAGCTACTAAATAATCCTTGTAATTTACCTCGGCCTCTTTATTGTATTTGGTGGTATTTACATCTCCAATTTTACCAGGGGTACCTCTTTCTCTCAGGGACAGCCTTCCGGCAGCATCACCATGATTGAATCCCACAAAACAATTGGGTTGGAACCGATGCACCCATTCAACGGTCTCCTGGTGACTGAGCCCTCCATCCCCAACAGCATGATCCATCCAGAAAAATTCAATGGGTCCGTAACGGGTACAAAGCTCCTGAAGCTGTCTCTTTTTCATTTCAGGATCCTTGCCAACCCCAGCTCCGTATCCCTTACCATCCACCGCTCCCGGCCAGTTCCAGTCCCCTTCAGAAAAGTACAGTGCCAACTTAATGCCGTACTTATCACAGGATTCTCGAAGTTGTTTCAGTACATCGATTCCCAGTAGAGAGTTGGTAACCTTTTTTTCGGTTGTTTCACTGTCCCACAGGCAAAAACCGTCGTGATGCTTGGACAGGAATAGGATATATTTCATTCCAGCATCTATAGCCACCCTGCACCACTGGTCAGTATCACAGCCGGTGGCCCTGAAATAAGAGGCGTCCTTATCCAGTGTTGGGGTCCACTCACTTCCCGAAAAGGTACTGAATGACCAGCAGATGAACATGCCGAATTTCATCTCTTTAATTTGTTCAGCACGGAGGTGGTCATCAATAGTCACAGGCCTCTCCTGCGCCATCACATGTAAAGGCAATTGGATCAGGATAATGAAGCTGGCAATCAGTATACAGTTGTTCCTCATGATTCAGATTACTTCAGCAGCTCTTTCAGCTTGTTGTCCAGGTACTGGC
Source organism: Bacteroidales bacterium (assembly GCA_023137255.1). Classification (GTDB taxonomy): domain Bacteria; phylum Bacteroidota; class Bacteroidia; order Bacteroidales. The sequence goes on from JAGLPR010000211.1 coordinate 6,388, forward strand.
CGCGAAGACCCTTGGCCACGATAATGCCGTCGCCGTCTATGAGGAAGTTGGCAGGGATGGACATGACCCCGTACTGGGCAGCTGGAACCGATTCCCACCATTTCAGGTCGCTCACATGCGACTCCCACTCCAACCCGTCTTTTTCAATGGCAGCCACCCAATCCTCCTTGCGTCTGTCGAGCGAAACACCATAGATGGTAAATCCGGAGCCATTTACAAACTCCTTGTCCTTGAAGTGGTGATAGGTAAGTACCAGGTTTGGATTCTCCATTCGGCAGGGCGAGCACCAGGCGGCCCAGAAATCGATCAGCACCATCTTGCCCCTAAGGGAAGAGAGGGAGATCTTTTCTCCTTTGGGCGATTTAAACACCAGTTCTGGAGCCCGCTGGCCAATATCGATACCGATCTTCACTCCGTTCAGCTCCGCTGCCGAAGCCTCGTTACGTGTACCTTTTCCACCTTTGGAGCTGCATGACAAAAGAAAAAGAGTTGTTAGAAAAATGTAGAGTACAGTTTTCATGTTTCAGATTTAGGGTTGTGGGCAAATATAGAAAATCCTCAGGAATCGCGACGAATAGATGCTCCAAGCAGGTTCAGCCTGACATCGATCTCTTCATAGCCACGGTCAATCTGTTCTATGTTATGTATGGTACTGGTCCCCTCCGCCGACATGGCAGCAATCAGAAGAGCCACCCCTGCCCTGATATCGGGCGAAGACATGGTGGTGGACCTGAGACGGATGGAGTGATCCAACCCGATGACAGTGGCCCGGTGCGGATCACACAGGATGATCTGGGCACCCATATCAATGAGCTTATCCACAAAAAAGAGCCGGCTTTCGAACATCTTCTGGTGAATCAGCACACTCCCCTTGGCCTGGGAGGCAGTGACCAGGATGACGCTCAGCAGGTCGGGAGTAAGACCGGGCCAGGGGGCATCAGCAATGGTCATGATGGCCCCGTCTATAAAGGTCTCAATGATGTAGTGATCCTGTGCCGGAATATGGAGATTGTCGCCCTGCTGCTCCACAGCAATGCCCAGGCGCCGGAACGAGGCCGGAATGATGCCCAGCTGATCCACCGCCACATCTTTGATGGTAAGTTCGGACCTGGTCATGGCGGCCATTCCAATAAAGCTGCCCACCTCAATCATATCGGGCAGAATGGTGTGCTCTGTCCCCCCCAGTGAATCCACACCACGTATGGTCAGAAGGTTGGAACCGATGCCCGCAATCTCTGCTCCCATCCTCACAAGCATTTTGCACAGTTGCTGGATGTAGGGTTCACAGGCGGCATTGTATATGGTGGTAGTTCCACGGGCCAAAACGCTGGCCATGATAATGTTGGCGGTACCGGTCACCGATGCCTCATCGAGGTGCATGTAAGTGCCTTCCAGTCGGGAAGCATTGACCTGGTAGAAATTTTCGGTATGGTCAAAATCAAATTTAGCACCCAGTGCCTGGAAACCGAGGAAATGTGTGTCGAGCCTTCTTCGTCCTATCCTGTCCCCTCCCGGCTTGGGCAGCACAGCCTTTCCATATCGTGCCAGCAACGGCCCGAGAATCATTACTGATCCTCTGAGTGCAGCCGATTGCCGGATATATGCCTCGGTCAGGAAATAGTCCAGGTCCACCTCTTCTGCACGAAAAGTATAGCTGTTGCCTGTAAGCTCTTCAACCTGAACACCCATGTCACGGAGCAACTGGATGAGCTTAAGCACATCCTTGATGCGTGGGAGGTTATAAATGGTGATAGGATCGGAAGTCAACAGGGTGGCACACAGGATTTGCAGTGCTTCATTTTTTGCACCCTGTGGAGTGATCTCCCCTTTCAGGCTACGCCCGCCCTCAATGACAAACTTCTCCATGGATCAGGAGTGATGACTATTTTTGCTGATGCTGCTGGTACTGCTTCTTTTTGCCTCCACCGCCTTTTTTCTTGATGATGGGGCGGTTCTTGGCAAGGATATCCTTTGTTTCGGGGAGTTTCAGGTCGGGATTGGCCACCAGCACACCACCCGAGAGGGTTTTCATATCTGTAAATATCTCCGGATCGCTTACAGCCTCACGGTTCCATGTGAGATAGGATTTTTTCATATGATAAGCGATCATTTTGACCAGGTCGTCCTTCTCTTCTCCCGGCTCCAGGGCCACTGCCTTCTCAATCATCAATACTATTGAGCGGCCATAATGCTTCTTTTTTATAGAATGCTGGTGATAGGGAACTCTATTTGGTTTGCTCTTTAACGACTCCGGTTCCGGCCAGGGGTAAGGTGAGTCGATGTCGAGATCGAAATCGGCAATGATGGCCAGGTGATCCCACAGCTTATGCTTGAAATCATTCACATCTCTCAGATGTGGATTGAGGTTGCCCATCACTCCAATCACTGTTCGTGCAGCCTTGTTTCTTTCATCACGGTCCTCGATGGTTTTTATGTGGTTCACCATCTTCTGGATATTTCTCCCGTATTCGGGAAGGATCAGCTTCTTTCGGCTGGAGTTATAATCGTATGACATTGTTATGATTTTTTACAAAAGTACTTTTTTCTTTTTAATCCACCACCCTGAGCTTGGCAAACTTGAGCAACAGCTGTTTGGTACCGATGGGAAAGAGAACGGTGGCTTTGATGTTGGAGTCTGCTCCTTCCAGCTGGTGTACCTCTCCGATGCCAAAGCGGGGATGCTCCACCTTTGTACCCACTTTAATCAGCCCGGGATCGGAGGGAGTAAAGTCTTTGGGAGGCGGAGAGGATGCGGCAGCGTGTGACGGGCGTGTGACCTGGTTCACATTGACCAGTTTCCTGCCCCCTGACTGGATGTTTGACGGCTGGGATTTACGCTCCATAGCTTTCCGGTAAGCCTGGGGGACAAACTTCTCTTTTTCAGGCTGTCCGTTTCCGGTTCCTTGAAGAACCGGGTAGAAATCGGGTGGAAGTTCCAGGTACTTCGTATCGATCTCTTTGATAAAGCGGCTTGGTGAACAGGTGTTCTGAATGCCCCATTTGTAGCGAAGGGCTGCATAGGTAATGATGGCCGACTTCTCGGCACGGGTGAGGGCCACATAAAAAAGCCGCCTCTCCTCCTCCAGGTCCTTGGGATTGTCGGTGCTCATCTGTGACGGGAAAAGCTCCTCCTCCACACCCGCAATCACCAGATGCTTGAATTCCAACCCTTTGGCCGAATGAATGGTCATGATGGTCACCTTGTTCCGGTCCTCATCCTTCTCCATGTCGGCATCGGTCATCAGGGTCACCTCCTGCAGGTAATCGCCCAGGGTCATCTCCCCTTCCCGTTCAGGATCGTCGGTGAATACCTTGATCCCGTTGAGCAACTCTTCAATGTTTTCGAACCTGCTTACACTCTCCGGGGTCTTTTCCGATTGCAGGTCCCTGATGATCCCGGCCTCCGTAGCAATGGTATAGGCTAAATCGAAGGCCTCCATTTCATGTAACCGCTTCTGAAAACCCCTGATCAGTTCGGTAAAACCCTGCAGTTTGGCAAGCGTTCCCTTATTGAAGCCCAGGTTAACCTGGTCCAGATGCGTCAGGACATCCCAGATGTGCGAATCGAGTTTCTCTGCAAAGCCATTCAGCTTGTCCAGGGTGGTCTTGCCGATCCCCCGCATGGGGTAGTTGATGATCCTTTTCAGCGACTCATCGTCCCTGGGGTTGACCGCAATCCGGAAGTAGGCCAGCAGGTCCTTGATCTCTTTGCGCTGGTAAAAGGAGAGCGATCCATATACTTTGTAAGGAATGTTCATGCGCCGAAGGCTCTCCTCAAAGATCCGGCTCTGAGCGTTGGTCCGGTAAAGGATGGCAAAATCGTTGTACTCCAGCTGCTGCCTGAACCTGAGATCAGAGATGTGTCCGGCCACCAGGAATCCTTCCTCGCGATCGTCCGCAGCCTTTACAACCCGGATCGGTTCACCATCCTCGTTCCTGGAAAATACCTCCTTGGATATCTGTCCCCGGTTCTTTTTGATCACGCTGTTGGCAGCATTGACAATGGTCTTGGTGGAACGGTAGTTCTGCTCCAGTTTAAAAATGCGGTAGTCGGGATAGTCGCTTTTGAAGTTGAGCATGTTCTCGATCCGTGCACCCCTGAAAGAGTAGATGCTCTGAGCATCATCGCCCACTACACAGAGATTGCGATGGATCTCCGAAAGTTTCTTCACGATCAGATACTGAGAGTAATTGGTATCCTGATACTCATCTACCAGCACATAATCGAAGGCCTCCCTGTACTTATCGAGTACAGCAGGGTAGTCCCTGAAGAGCAGGTTGGTCTGAAGCAACAGATCGTCGAAGTCCATGGCCCCAAAATGCTTACACCTCTTCACATAGCGGTCATAGACCTCCCCCAGCCGGGGACGGCGCGATACCTGGTCGCGTACCTGGAACTCGCCACTGTTCATATATACATCGGGAGTAACCAGGTTGTTCTTGGCTGAAGAGATGCGGCCAAACACTTCGGAGGGTTTGTATATCTTTTCATCCAGACTCAGCTCCCTCACAATGGTTTTCACCAGGCTGCGCGAATCAATGGTGTCGTATATGGTAAAGTTGGAGGGAAATCCAAGTACCTCCGCCTCCCTTCGCAGCATTCTTGCAAAAAGGGAGTGGAAAGTTCCCATCCAGAGCCTCCTTGCCAGCTCGGGAGAGACCATGGTGGCTATCCGCTCTTTCATTTCGTTGGCGGCCTTGTTGGTAAAGGTAAGGGCCAGGATCCTGGAGGGTGGAATCCCC
>JAGLPR010000212.1 GCA_023137255.1 Bacteroidales bacterium
TTTGAAGAAATTGTGAGCGAAACCATCGATCCGGAAATGCTGATCCCTGTGGTAGAGATTGATACCGAGCTGCAATTGAAGGAGATCAATGAGAAATTTTACCGCATCCTAAAACAGTTCCAGCCCTTTGGTCCTGAAAATATCAGTCCGGTTTTTCTCTCCGAGAACGTGGTTGATAACGGGTATGGCAGGACCGTTGGCAACAATGGTGAGCACCTGAAACTTACCCTCATACAGGAGGAGAACCCCTTTCAGGTATTTCCTGCCATCGGGTTTCACCAGGGTAACGATTTTAGCAAAGTAAATAAGGGGGCCCCGTTTGATATTTGCTATCAGCTGATGGAGAATGAATTCAGGGGCAGGGTCAGCCTCCAGATTCACCTGCTTGATACTAAGTTTGACTAGAAGTTCAGGCGCAATTGCACTCCCGTTTCCCATTTCCGGTTTCCCTTCACCAGGTCGTTTCCAGATCCTGAGGTATCTCTGTTGTGGTAGGTAATTCCTGAGACTTTGGCCGACAGGGTGATCCGGCGGATCGTTTTCATTGTCAGCAGAAGGGTGGTTTTCTGACCTGTTCCGTAGTAACATGGAAAACTGAAGCTATAGTAAAAACCTGGCGCGTGCAGGTAGATCCGGTTATCCCAGTCGTTTACATGAAACAGCACGAATTGAACAGTGCAATATACCTTACTCAAGGCTTGAAAATGCACCTGTTGCAATGCTGCATAGGCGGGGACCGGTTTTTGTGTCGCTGAGAGGAGGGAGATTACCAACCTGGATTGCCATTTCAGATGTTTGCCTGTTTCGTATACCAAGCGCCAGTCGAACCTGGTCACCCTGGACTTCTTTGTGGGTCTGACTCCGGTGGTCCCGTTAGCCGGTGTGGTTTGCCAGGTTTTGCTGACCATCCTGATTCTCCATTGTAACTGGTTTATACCGGGATTCTGCAGGGAGAGATCGATCCTGTTTCCAGAGGAGGGAACAACAGTTTGATAGCGGGGGGAAGGGTATTTAAAAACCTCTCCGGTGAAATCGGCCACAAGCAGACGGCCGGGCTCCATATGGAGGTGAAATGCCACACCCTGTTCGTTCTCTACATGGCTGCCAGATGCGTAGGAGGAGGGCAGGGAACCCCGGTATTCGGTGCCGTAATGGTGCGCCAGAATGCCACCCTGCAGAAAGTCATTGAAGTGAACCACGGTTCCCACCTGGCAAGCGATGGATTGGGATCCTCCGGCAGCCAGCTCCCCGAACAGTTGGAATCGTCCCCTCTGCCAGTTCCCGTGCAAACTGGCAGTCTGGTGTACCACCGGAGCGTATCTGTTTTTCAGGATTGTATCTCCTTTCCTGGTGATATCCATCCGTTCAGTTCCGGTCATAATACCCAGGGCAAACTCCCGGTGCCGGTAGAGAAGCTGGATCCCGCCGCTGATCCTGGCAGCCAGGTCGCGACCCTCAAGTTCACCAATGGTTCGATGCAGTCCGGTGGTCCGCTGATGTTCCCACCATCTTATCTCTCCCGGATCACCGGCCAGGGATCCGGGTGAAAGATCCAGGAGACGGTGCGACGCCCATACCAGAAGCTGGAACCTGTTCCATTCCATCTGGCAACCCACTCCCCGTTCAAACCTCTGTTCAGTTTTGGAAGCGTAAGGCCTGAGTATGGAGAGGGTCCGGCGGTTGACCCTGATGGAAGCGGGATGGTGGAAAAATCCGGTCCCATTGACCAGTCCCATTCCATGGTTCAGCTGAAAGGTACCGACCACCACCTGTTTGATGATGCGATTTCCCTGGTAACGTATATATCCTGACAAAAACTGGGGCGTGCCCTTATAAAAAGCTTCCTCTCCGGCATCCTTCTCATAGGTGAGTCCCAATGACAGGTGACTTCCTGCCTGTGACCTTATCCGGAGGGTGGTAAGCAGGGGGGACCCCGCATAGGCTTTTTTACCTTCACCAACCGGATCCACATGATAACCAGCGCTTTCAGGGAAAGTTTTGCCCATATTGATCATCACCATCTGTTTGCGCTGCTTTCTAAGTGGATCTTCGGGCCTTGAGTTGACCTCCAAATGTGGCTCCAGGCTGCGCAGTTTTGAGAGATCAAAACCTGGCAGTGCAGCCAGCTCGTAAATGGAGTAGATCGCTCCGAACCGGTCGCGGTACCTGAGCAACTGGTAAACCTGGTAAGGTGTAAATAGTCCGGATGCATCCAACTGTTCCGGTGAGGCACTGTTCAGGTTGAAAATAGTGCTGCCGGGTTCTTCATGCATATCAAACACCTCTTCCGGGATCACCGTGGTTTCGTTTCTGTATAGCAGCTCTTCTATCACCTGAGGATAGGAGCCTTTTTGCTGTGCAGGGAGAATCGCAGGAATACATACTGCAGCAAGAATATGGCAGATCTTCATGCTACCAGGCATGGGTCAGTGAAGTAAAGGGAACTGTTCCGGAGGTGGTTCTGTACTGGAATGCAAATTGTATGATCCACCTGGAATGGAGCAGTGAAATACCCCATGAGAAAGTGAATGGTTTGTTTGAGAAACCTGTGCTCATCGATACACGTTTGTTGAGGTGCCACTCCACTCCTTCCACCAGGATGATTCCGTACCGGGGTTTTATATGGACCTCGGAGTAGATGATTGCAGTTTGCAGAAAGGTGTAGGAAAAGCCGGCAGCAATCGCCATTCGGGGGGAAGAGGAGGGGAGCGATAAGGAGCTCCAGGATGCAGGATGCAGTACATGAGCACCTACGATCCACTGCTGATTGATCGTGGCCCGGATGCCCAGGGCAAAGCTAATCCCGGTAGCGTATAAGGGCTGCTCTTCTATGCTGGAATTCCAGAGGTGAATCCCCATCCCTGCAGTGACATCCGGGTGCAGCTTCAGTCCATAGGAGAGCCAGAAAGAGGTTTGCCGGAGCCCTTTGATTCCCAGGGTGGCTATCTCTATCCCCAGCGCTCCGTTTCCTGTGACAAATTGGCCTGAGAGGGTAGACTGACCAAGTTCCCGGAGCAGATAGGGTCGGCTGTGCTGCAAAGTAAGCGAGTGTTGTTCCGGTACACCAAGACCTGCCTGGTTCAATCCCGCACAGGAGAAACCGGCCCTGGTCACATAGGCTCCGCCCAGAGCGGCCGAGGATGCCTCCGGCCAGGTATCCTGACCGGAAACGCATGGATGGATATGAAGCAAAAAAAAGACCGGGATCAGCAATCCCGGTCTTTTCAGCATCCACAAAGGTGGAGATATCATTTCATTGTCAGTTGGTTTTAAACTTAAACTTCACCTCCTTTAACTCTTCGTTGGCTTTCACTATCTTGGAGGCCAGGCTCTCCTTAAAAATCACCATCTTCTCCATGATAGCGGGATCACCTGTGCCTATAATCTGTGCAGCCAGGATCCCTGCGTTCCTGGCGCCATCCAGTCCAACAGTGGCAACGGGAATCCCCGGAGGCATCTGGAGAATACTCAGGATAGAATCCCAGCCGTCGATGGAGATGGAGGCTTTGATCGGAACCCCTATCACCGGAAGGGGTGTCAGTGCTGCAACCACACCTGGTAAATGCGCTGCTCCACCGGCTCCTGCAATAATCACCCTGATTCCCCTGCCTGCTGCATTCCGGGCAAAATCCATAGCCTGGTCGGGGGTCCTGTGGGCCGACAGGGCATTGATCTCAAAGGGGATCTCAAACTCATCCAGCAGCTTTGCCGCCTGCTCCATGATGGGAAGGTCTGAGGTGCTTCCCATGATAATACTGACTTTTGGATTCATATATTAATGTTGTTTGAATTTGTTTATCAGCTAACGAATTTACAATTATTTTTTTTCTTGGATTTTGATGATTACTTTAATGTAAAATATAGCCTATGGAGAGCCCGATGGTGAAAGTTCATGACAAACATTTTGAACCTTTTATTCCTGAAAATGAGATACAGATTGAGGTAACAAGGATCGCGGAGGAGATGAATCGCGACCTGGCCAATAAGGATCCCATATTCCTTGGCATTCTGAACGGAGCCTTTATGTTTGCCAGCGATCTCTACAAACAACTGGCCTTTCCCTGCCAGATCACCTTTCTGAAACTGGCATCATACAGCGGAACCCAATCCACCGGAACAGTGAAGCAGTTGATCGGGATCAACCGGGAGCTGAAAGACAGGGTAGTTGTGGTTCTGGAAGATATAGTGGATACCGGGGTGACACTGGAGACGATTATCCGGCAGTTGTCGGGCTATCAGCCAGCCGAGATCCGGGTCGCCACTTTTCTTCACAAACCTAATGCTACCATAAAGAAGGTAAAGCTGGATTATGTGGGAATGGAGATCCCAAATGACTTCATTCTGGGTTATGGATTGGATTATGACGGCTATGGCAGAAATTTCAAGGAAATCTACCGTTTGGTGGATTAAAGCAGTAAATCTTTACTATTTTTGGTGCGTTTAATAAATCTGAAAAAATAATGTTGAATATTGTATTGTTTGGTCCTCCCGGATCGGGAAAAGGGACCCAGTCGGAAAAGGTGATTGAGAAGTACGGATTGGTGCATATTTCCACCGGTGACCTGTTAAGGGATGAAGTTGCTGCACAGACCGATCTGGGGTTGCAGGCCAAAGAGATCATGGACAAGGGAGAACTTGTTTCGGATAAGATCGTGATTGGTATGATCAGGAAAAAGCTTGATGAGCATCAGGGCGGTCCGGGTTTTATTTTTGACGGATTCCCCAGAACCGTGAATCAGGCCAGGGAGCTCCGAAAGGCTCTCACCGATTATGATGAACGTGTGGGTGTAATGATTTCCCTGGAGGTAAGTCGCGAAGAGCTGGTGAAAAGGCTTCTGAAACGCGGCAAAGAGACCGGACGAACCGATGACAACCTGGAGACAATCAACAACAGGATCGATGTATATGACCGCCAGACCATTCCGGTAACCTACTATTACGATAAAATGCACAAGCATGCTGCCGTGGAAGGGACAGGCTCTGTGGATAAGATTTTTGAGCGTATTGTAGAGGTCATTAGCAAGGTGAAACCTTAGCTGCGCATCAGCCTGTTTGCTTATGTCGAACACCAACTTCGTTGATTATGTAAAGATCTTTTGCCGTTCAGGAAAAGGAGGCAGCGGATCGGCCCACCTGCGCCGTGATAAACTCACGAGTAAAGGGGGGCCCGATGGTGGTGATGGGGGTAGAGGCGGACATGTGATTCTCAAAGGCAATCAACAGCTCTGGACTCTTTTACATCTGAAGTACAGAAGGCATGTTTTTGCCACCCATGGCGAGGGTGGGGGATCGTCCCTGAAAACAGGGGCAAGTGGTGATGACTCCTATATCGAAGTTCCGCTCGGTACTGTTGCCAGGGATGTGGAGACCCATGAGATCCTTTTTGAGATTACTGCCCACGATGAGAAGAAGATCCTGATCCAGGGTGGCAGGGGAGGACAGGGCAATGATCATTTTAAGTCCTCCACCCATCAGACACCGCGTTTTGCACAGCCGGGCGAGGAGGGCGAGGAGGGGTGGTATATCCTTGAGTTAAAATTGCTGGCCGATGTGGGTTTGGTGGGTTTCCCCAATGCAGGTAAGTCCACACTGCTTGCGGCCGTCTCAGCAGCCAAACCAAAAATTGCTGACTATCCTTTTACCACCCTGGTACCCAACCTGGGTATTGTGAAATACAGGGATGAGCGCTCTTTTGTGATGGCCGATATTCCAGGGATCATTGAGGGAGCCAGTGAGGGGAAGGGGCTTGGGCACCGTTTCCTGAGGCACATTGAGCGCAACTCCATGCTGATGTTTATGATCCCTTCCGACAGCAATGATATCGGGGGGGAGTACAGGATTTTGTTAACGGAGCTGGAAAGGTACAATCCCGAACTGCTCGACAAACAACGACTGCTGGTCATCACCAAGTGCGACCTGCTCGACGAAGAGCTTACAGAGGAGATCAGGAAGGAGCTGCCATCGGTCAGTTATCATTTCATCTCGGCTGTGGCAAATATCGGGTTGGTGAGCCTTAACGATACCATCTGGCTTATGTTGAATTCATAATTCTCACCATGGATTGGTTACTACAACTTGACACCCGGATATTCCTGGCAATTAACGGTTTACATGGTGAAACCTGGGATGGAATTATGTGGTGGATCAGCGGGAAAACCACCTGGTGGCCGTTCTATCTCCTTTTGATCCTGTTTATGGGCTTGAAAAAGAGGTGGCAGCTTGTACCCATGCTGCTTTTTATCATCCTGGTGATTACCCTGGCGGACCAGACTTCGGTGCATCTTTTCAAAAATGTTTTTCAGCGGCTGAGACCATGTCATGAGCCCACGCTGCAGGGATTGGTGCACCTGGTCAATAATAAGTGCGGGGGAAAGTTCGGGTTCATCTCCTCCCATGCCGCCAATACATTTGGTGTGGCACTTCTGTCCCTGTTGTGGATCAGGAAGTGGTGGTTCACCGCAATTATGCTTACCTGGGCTTTCCTGGTGGCCTACAGCCGTGTCTACCTGGGGGTTCATTACCCGGGAGATGTGCTGGCCGGGGCAATCTGGGGCGCCGGATGTGGCTGGCTGGTTTACATGATATTTACGCGCATCCTCTCTGTGTTACCTGCGAAATGGTGGATTACACAGGCATCTCCGGATCGCTAAAGTTTAATTATTGTTTGATATGCTCTGTATAATAAGCCCAAATACCAACCCTTATTTTAACCTGGCATCTGAAGAGTACCTGCTGAAGTGTAGGAGCGAGGAGATTTTCCTTCTTTACCGGAACGCCCCTTCCATTGTGGTGGGAAAGCATCAGATTACCCTGGCCGAGATCAATCTGCCTTTTGTCCAGGAACGAGATATCCTGGTAGCCAGAAGGATCTCCGGTGGGGGCACTGTCTTTCATGACCTGGGAAACCTGAACTTTGCATTTTTCACCAGCGAAAAACAGGGCGACCTGGTCAATTACAGGAGAGCCACCGGGCCGGTGATTGAGGCCATGGGCAAGATGGGTCTGAATGTGAGCCTGGGCAAACGCAATGAACTGTTGATTGAGGGCCTGAAGATTTCAGGGACAGCAAGTCACGTATACAAGCAGCGGGTTTTACATCATGGAACCCTGTTGTTCTCTTCTGAGATGGGAGATCTTAGCGAAGCGCTGCTTACAGCGCAGGAGAAGTTTACCGACAGAGCAGTGAAATCTGTTCGCTCGCGTGTCACCAACATCAGGGATCACCTGGCCGGGGAGATGAATGTGGTAGAGTTTCAGAATAAGCTCCACAACTATATCCTTCACTCCACGGAGGGTGCGGAAAAGTACCAGTTTGACAAAAAGGACCTGGAGAAGATCAGGGAGTTGCGTGATAAAAAATTCTCCACCTGGGAGTGGAATTTCGGATATTCACCCAAGTATCAGTTTAACAAAAGTCTTCCATTCGGTGAAGGCCTCATTAACCTTCATATGAATGTGGAAAAGGGGATCATCCGTGAGTTGAAGATCGATGGTGATTTTATTTCCAACAAGAATATTCATGCACTGGAGGAGATGCTGACAGGCATTATTCATGATCCAGAATCTCTTCGGCTGCGCCTTTCAGGGATCAATGTGACTGAATATATCACTGGCCTGGAAAATGAAGTCCTTTTATCGGGGATGTTTTAAGAAGTAAACCGGAGGTAGTATTTCACAATTGTTCGAGCAATGCAATCAGGTCCTCAAACTGCAGGTTGATACCATTTATTGAGTGCATGGCCTGGGTGTAATAATGTTCTCTTTCGGCAAGCAGGATGGAGATAAACTCTAAAAGTTCAGTTTCTGATTTCCCTTTGATCAGAGGACGCTCGGTTGGTGAATGGAGCAAGCGGTCTCTGAGAGCTTCCGGCGGGAGCTGAATGTAAACAGTGGTGCCTTGTTCGTTCATGATGTGCATCATCTCGCCGTGGCAGGGGGCTCCTCCCCCGGTGGAGACCACCAGGCGATCACGTTTGCAAAGCTCAAGCAGAATATCATGTTCCCACTTACGAAAAACCTCTTCACCATGTTCCTTGAAAATTGCAGGGATGGTCATCTCAGCGGTCTCTTCGATCAGGTGGTCCATATCAATATAATTGTAAGCGATCTTTCGCGCCAGTTTTTTACCATGGGTGGATTTTCCCGATCCCATAAATCCGATAAGAAATATCCTGGAGTTCATGTTACCACTCAAGAGAAAACTGTCCGTTCGGTTTTGCGCTATCGTCATCGTCCCCCTTCTTGCCCTCTTTGGGCTTGACAATTTCAAGGGGAACTTCGTCAGGGTCCTGTTTTGCCTTTTTTGAGCCTGTCTTGCTCTCTTCTGTCTTCTTCCTGACATCTGCTTTCTTCC
>JAGLPR010000213.1 GCA_023137255.1 Bacteroidales bacterium
CACATGCCATCAATAGTAAAAATATCTGTCTCATTTTCTTCGATTTTTGATTTGGTGGTAAGACGGAACGACCCGGTAAAAAGTTACAGGTGTTCCCTTAGAATTTCATACCGATGACCACCACATCGTCAATCTGGTCGAGATCTCCCTTCCAATTCTCAAACTCTCTATCGAGCTGTAGTCCCTGCTCATGCATCTCCATTCCCGAAAGTGAAACCAGGAGTTCCTTGAGTGGGCGATATTTAAACTTTTTCCCGTGGGGTCCGCCAAACTGGTCAGCATATCCATCCGAGAAGATATAGATGTTGTCACCGGGTTCCAGATCAATTTTGTGGTTGGTAAAGGGTTGCATCACTATGTGAATGCTCACAGGCATTTTGTCCGTCTTATACTCCGTTAGTTCCCCTTTCCTGACATGGTAGAGGGGATTGTTGGCACCGGCAAAAAGCAGCTGTCGCTTCTGACTGTCAATTTTGCAAATCACCATATCCATGCCATCTTTGGCAGCCCCCGGATCACCCTGTTGGTGCAGGGTTTCAATGATCTGGCTACGCAGTTCGTTAAGAAGGTTGTCAGGGTCAATGGATGGATGTTTACTGACAATCTCGTTCATCAGCGCCATGCCCAGCATGCTCATGAAGGCACCGGGAACTCCGTGACCGGTACAATCGGCTGCAGCTATGTATTGGTGGTCGCCATGATCGCTGAACCAGTAATAGTCACCGCTGACAATGTCGCGCGGCTTAAACAGGATGAAGTGTTCGGTAAGCCCCGATTTAAGAATATGTGCAGAAGGTAGCAATGAATTCTGAATGGTCTGGGCGTAATGGATGCTGTCCATGATCGATTTCTGCTGCTGGCCGATCTGGTCACGCTGGTACCTGGCGAAATCGCGTTGCGCTTCAATTTCGGTATTGGCCACCTCCAGTTCATGGGTTCTCTCCCTGACCTGTTGTTCCAGCCTGTTTTTCTGGGCCTTGATGGTGTTTATCCTGATAATATAGAGCAGGTAAGTGGTCACTACAAAGGCAATGACAACCAGGATTCGGAAGACCCATGTGGCATACCACGCTTTGCGAATGGAGAATTCATACTTCTCAGCATAACTCCAGATGTTGTTTTTCCCCTTAGCCTTGTAGATGAATTCATATTTTCCGGAAGGGAGGTTGTTATAATACGCTTTGTACTCTGCTCCCCGGTTGTATGAGCGGTATTGGTTTCCGGTGCTCCGGAGGTAATACTCATACTCCACCGAAGTTTCATCGGAAAATGAGAGGGCACTGATTTCAAATATGAAATTGTTCTCGTTGTGTGAAAATGCCCTGCCGTTTTCGGATTGAATACGCTCCCCGTTGAGGAACATCTTTTCGATATAGCATATCGGGGCATAGTTCAAAGTAGATTTGGCCTTGATATTGAAATTGGATATGCCATGATAGGTGCCCACCCAGAGCAGATCATTCATATCAAGGAAGAGACCTCCGGGAGTAATCTCATCCCCGCTCAGACCATCTTTGGTATTGATGGTAAATTCAAATGCCTGGTTTTCGGTATTATAATAGCTGAATCCCTTGTTGGTCCCCAGCCAGAGGTAATTTCTGTTTTTTGCAGGCAGAATGGACTTGATAACCATATCGCGGCCGATGGTCGACAGCTCCATTTCACCGAAACGACTCTCTCTGACCAGTCCGATCCCGCAGTCGGTACCCACCCATAACTTATTGTCCTCCATATGGAGTGACCAGATGCTGCAGTCGGTTTCGTGCAACAACTCAAACTCCGTTCCGTTGAAGGTCACAAAGCCGGCATTATTGCCTCCGATCACCCGGCCATCCATTTCGATAAGCTGAAAGATATTGGTAGTAAATTTGTTTTTCAGTTCCGTGGGCTGAGAGTAGAAATCGGGAAAATAGTAGATGATCCCATTGATCCCGGTAAGCAGGAAGATCTCACCTTTTTCTGTCACGAAAATATTGTCCACACTGTGGGCGATTTGTGAAAACGGGGTGTGTCTCACGATATCAAGCGTTCTGCTGCTCACTTCATACAGCCCTTCGTTGTTGGCCAGAAGTATGTTCTGGTTGGGCAGCAAGGTACCTGTGAATTTCTTACTATCAGATCCTGTCCGGGAGGTGAAATTCACCAGGTCGCGCTGTTGAAAGTAGAAGACCCCGTTGTCTGAGGTAACCCATATCCGCTCCCGGCTGTCTTGGAAAACAGAATAGATGTAACTGTCGATGATGCCGGGATAAAAATTCCGCAAGCCCCGCCGGTTGGTGAGTCGCTGTAATCCACCGGAAAAACCGATCCAAATATTGTCCTCCTGGTCGATCAGAAAGGAGAGGATCTTGTTGTTTTTGATGCCCCTCTCCTGTTCATACACGATGGGTTTCTGGTCGGTGGAGATCACCTGCATGATTTTTGAATCGGTTACCAGCCAGATGGAGCCGAACTTGTTGGTGGTAATATCTGAGATAATATTGACCGGGAAATCCAGTCTTTCGTTCAGGTTGTAAAAGGTGGCCCTGCGGCGATCTTTCAGCAGGTCGGGAAGATGAGTGATGCTGAGCCCGTTCCTGGTGGCGATCCATATACTGTCGTTGGCATCAATATATATTGAGTAACAATCTGTATCACTCAGCTGGGTCACCTGCTCCTGTTCCGGGTCAAACATATAAACACCATCAATGGTGGCCATCAGGAGGTTCCCGGTTCCCGGATCCTCAGTGAGTTTGTAAATCACTCTGGGCAGTAACGGATGCTCAGCGTTGAGGTACCTGGTTTCGCCACCAGGACTCTCCAGGTATATCCCGTCGTCGCCCATGAACCACCGGTTGTCCTTTGAATCAATAAAAATATCGTGAAATGCGATTCCCTCCCACAGGACTCCCTGGGTGGTATCGTCCGAAAATTTTGCGATTCCGCTGGTGGTGGCAAAATACATGGTTCCGCTGCTGTCCTGCCGGATGTCACGAACGGAATTACCCGGCAGACCCTGTTCCTGATTAAATACGGTCATCTCCCTCCCGTTGTAACGCACTGCCCCCGAATTGGTGCCAAACCACATATACCCTTTAAGGTCCTGAAAAATGGATAACATATCCTCCTGGGGCAGTCCGTCGTCCGCTCCATAGTTCACATAGGGCATCTGGCCGGTGAGGAAACTCTCATAATAACTGTTGATAAACGCTTCCGGTGCCTGGAGTGTGTTCCCCTTCAATGTCTTCAGCAGAATCCCGATGAGACCCTGGTCTTTGGACCTGGTGATAAATTTTTCCACCTCTTTCTGAAGTTCTGGTTGGTCCTTGCGAAGTGCCCAGCTTACATTCAGTGAACCAAGCTCCAGCTTACCTTCAAGTCCAGGGTATGCTGATAGTTCGTAGAAAGCGTTGTAAATAATGGTGTAGTCGGCCTTTCCGTCAACTACGTCACGAATAAAATTATTGACATTTTCGTGGTAGAAATTGGTAATTCCCTGAGATTTCAATATGTCTTCATAGACAGTCCCAAGGCCGGTGACTCCCTTGTAATTTTTCAGATCATCAATGGAGGTAATGTCTGCATCCTTCCTGGCGACCACGGTATAAGCCGATGGGTAAACCGGAATCATATTTACCTTATTGGAGCGCCAGTCAAGAGGGGCAATGGTTTCACAGGCCAGATCAAAGAAATTGAACCATTCAGGAGTGTATGAGGAGTCTTTGACAATGTTGCCATCGATGGTCTCCCAGTACTTGCTGAATTTGGGCGTTACCACAAACTCCAGTGTGACCCCCAGGTAGTCGGCAAACTCTTCAGCCAGGGCATGCATAAACTGTTTTTGCCCGGTTTCATGATAGACAAAATCACGCTCCCTCAGGGCCACGACCAGTTTGCGCGATGACAGGATCTCATCCAGGTCGCGGTGGTAACGGTCCAGTTTCAGGTTCTTGTTGAGGCGGTCCAGGTATGATTTGTAGGTAATTCCAAAACGGAGGAAGAAGATATTATCCAGAGCCCCGTTGCTGGCAATAGTCTCGAAGAAATTCTCCACCTCCAGGATCAGCGGATTGTTCTTTTCAACTGCCCAGGCCGACCGGGTGATGTCGCTGATGGGAAATGCTATCTTATACTTCTGATTGCTGCTGGCATTGAAGTTCAGCGCTTCATCTGCATCAAGCACAATTCCGTATACCTTTTTATCCTCAAGCAGTCGCTTGGTTTCAGCAGTGGTGCTGGTTCTGACCAGCTGCATCTCCTCACTCAGGGAAGCATTGATCTCCAGCAGGTGCTGTTCAAAGGTAGTGGTGCCCATAAAGGCGATCCGCTTGCCGGCAAGTTCGTGGAATCCACTGGGAACCGCATCGCTTTTATTGATCATCAGCAGTTCGGCCGACTGGAGGGTTTTGGCAAAACCAAACAGTCTTTTCCGCCATTCGATTACGGTAAATGTGGAGCAGATGATATCTGCTTTTTTAAACACATCTGGAGTATACCTGAGATTGGTATTGGTCTCCATGTCCTCAGGAATGGAGCCGTTTATCATAAACGCTTCATCCCATTCAATCACCGACTCTTTCAACTCCACATTCAGGTATTGGGCAAATTCAAGAGCGAGGTCGTAGTTGATGTTTCTCAGATCATCGGAGGTAAAGGCCACCCAGATTACTCCGCTTCGTTTGATATCGTCCAGGCTCCTACCCAGGATACCAGCCGGTAGCAGGAGCAGGAAAAGCAGGAGAGTGGTTATTTTCCGGGGCATGTTGTTTACTTTTCAAAGAAATCTTTTAACCCGCCAAAATAGTAGCTATCCCAGCCAAGTATCATATCCTCATATGCTTCATCCGGGATATTGGTATGATGCAGTTCTATTTTGGTATAAAGCCTGTCGGGCCGTAGGGTAATGGTTACAATAGATTTCTCTTCCTGGTCGCCAAAAAACCACTCCTGGACAATTTTGCTCTCTTTCTCAAAGGCAATGTTGATCCCCTCAATGTCCCCGTCAAACAGGGAAAATCCGGTTCCAGGCTCTTCACTCATTTCAGCTTTCGCCCCGGTCCAGAGTGCTATGGAGAATGGGTTGGTGAGTGCCGAATAAATCTCTTCCGGGGGCCCTTTGATGCGATAATATTTGCGTAGTTCTTTCATACTTGGCTCAGATAATCAAAATTAATCCTTTTTACGGAATAACCTTATGGCGCAACCTTTCATCCGGAATTTGCATCTTTTGATTAGTAATTACCCTCTTTTTCAGTAACTTGTGTAAAATACGGCTCTGTCATGAAAAATGCAATCAGAATTATCCCGGTGGTGGTTCTCACGTTGATCGGAATGCACATGATTCATGCTCAGAGTACCTTTTCGCCCAGTGCCTACATGGATTTTCTAAATCGGCATGTGAACTACACTACCGGCGAAATTCTTTCAGATTATCCTGCCAGGACTACCTATTACAGCGAGAGACAATACCCGACTGATCTTTTTTCAGTACCATGGTATGACTCCCTGAATGCACGTTACCATTTTACAGCAGATGAGGCGAAGTTGTTGGGAAAGAATTATTTTATGGTAAGCGAACGGCTGGAATCTGACAGCTGGTCAACCGCTTTTATCGATATCTACAGCAGCGATCTCCCTCTTTTTTTAAGCACTGATTTCATTCTCTCCACACTTCATAACTCATACGATGCTATTCTGCAAACAATTGAATGGCAACTGCTTGAACCCAATCTGAAAGAGCTGCTGCATGCAATGTATAAGCATTTTCCCTTGGTGGCAGGCAGTTATGCAGGGGATTCGCGTTTAAATAAAATTATCAAAGATGTGGATCTCTACATTTCAGTAGCACTTTCACTGGCAGAAGGGGAGGTCTATGCCCCTCAATCTGGTGGCCCCGAGAAATATGAGCTATTGATGGCGGCAGTGGCAGCGGAGGAGATGACCGTTATGACCCTCTTTACAGAGGGCAGGACCAGGAATTTGGATTTCAGTCAGTTTACCCCAAGGGGACACTATGTAGAGACCCAGACCATGTACGGGGTGATCGACCTGGAGAACTATTTCAGGGCCATGATGTGGTTGGGCAGGATCGATTTCCTGATGACAGCACCTCCCGATAATCCGTGGGAGCCTGACTGGACCGATGATGAACTCCGCAGGATGCAGCTGGGGGCCCTGATCACCAACGAAGTGCTCTACGGTTGCGGCAAACTTGAAAACCTGACCAAACACGAGGAGATTATCTCATTTATGGTAGGGCCCGATGACAACCTGACCCCGGCCGAACTTGCAGGGTTGAGCAATGAGGTGATCACAGAACCGGGAGATTTGTTCGTGAAAGAGACATTTGATGATTTTATGGAGCACATGAATTCATCGGATGATTACGGGCAGAAAATCATGTCCAACTTTTTCCTGGTGGATCCCTATTCTTCAGATCCGGGCAACCTGCCTGTCTCCTTCAAACTGCTTGGTCAGAAATTCCTGGTAGATTCTTATGTGTTCAGCGAAGTGGTGTTCGACCGGATTGTTTTTAATGGAGAGAAAATTTGGAGGCCGCTGCCCGATCCGCTTGACGCTCTGGCCGCTTTGGGCAGTGAGGATGCACTGGCACTGCTGGAAGGGGAGATGGATCAATATAAATATGCAGCCAACATGGCCGGACTGAAGTACCTCATCGAAGCTTATGACGATAATTTTTGGGAGCAATCGCTTTACAATAGTTGGCTGGGAGCCATCCGGAGTTTGAACCCATCTGCCACCAACCACGGATTGCCCTATTTCATGAAAACCACTGCCTGGCACCAGGAGAAACTGAATACCCAGCTTACTTCCTGGGACCAGTTGCGGCACGATAACATCCTTTACGGAAAGCAATCCTATACCGGAGGAACAGGCTGTTCTTATCCTTATACTTTTGTGGAACCCTATCCCGGGTTGTATGACAAAATCGAAGTATTTGCCGAAAATGCATCGGCTTTTTTCAGCGAAGTGCTACGGGATGAGGTGGTCGAATGTAAGGATCGGATAATTGCCTATTATGATGATTATGCCTCAATCATGGGTAAACTTCGAGATATCGCTCAAAAGGAGGTGGAAGGAAGCCAATTATCATATGGAGAGGTCTCCTTCCTGAAAACCATGATCAACGAGTATATGGTCTCCGGGCCGTCAATTTCAGGATGGTTCAATGATCTGTTTTTTGACCTGGAGAAGGGGTTGTCACGGGATTTTACAGTGGCTGATGTACATACCCAACCTACCGATTTTGGAGGTGCCGTGGTGGGGAATGTTTTGCATGTGGGCAACGGCATGATCAATCTGGGGGTTTTCATTGCGGGGAATCCCTGTAATCCTGGTCAGACAATGGCTTTTGTCGGACCTGTCTCCTCGTTTCATACCGAAGTTACTTCTGGCTTCAGGAGGCTGAATGATCAGGAGTGGGAGGACCATTTTCGCTATGAAGTTGATGCTTACCCGGCACGTCCCGACTGGGTAGCTTCCTACCTGATCGACCGGGAAGGGAAAATGTATCCTGCAGGAAGAGCGTTGAAAGGAGACATCTATACAGGGATTTCAGAGCAGCCTGGAGAGCCGCAGCTGGTCGATTACCTGCTGTTGTTTCCGAATCCCGCCTCGGACGAGGTCCATGTGCGGTTTGTGCTGAACCGGCCGGCAGACTATTCGATGGAGGTGTTTGACATAACAGGAAGAGAGTTTTACAGGGATTGTGAGCAGCTGCTGTTTCCTGCCGAACACGATATTACTGTTCCTGTTACATCATGGTCATCCGGTATGTACATGGTAAAAATCAACATCGGGAACAGAAGCATTACCAAACCACTGGTGATCAAATAGCCCCTTTAGTCGATGGGTTTGTAGATCTCGGATATTTCGATCTTTACAATGCGGTAACCTTTCCAGACCTCGATGGCGGCAAAGACAATGCCCATAAAAACGGCAAACATCCCAGCATAAAAGAAAGCCACGATGAGCCAGTCGAATGCCGGAGTCTTCTTGCTGATGGTAACCCCAATCAATACGGAGCTTACTATAAACAGGGCCACTGCAAGTGAGTAACTAAAAACTGCATTGCGAACCAGGGAGATGCGTTCGATCAGGTGGCTGATCTGGAGCTCTATGTTGCTTAGTCTGTTGCTGTCGATTTCATCTATTTTCTCCTGGTGAAAGATCTTTCGCTTCTCTTCGTTCAGTAAGCGGATGCGGTTGACCACCAGGCTGTATTTGTTGTTCATACCCAGCAACAGCAATCCACAGGCGGATATCATCAGTCCGGGTGCAAGCATTCCCTGGATAAGCTGTATAATAGGAGTTTCCATTCCACAAGGGTTTATCACTACAAATGTTGTGAATAAATATTGAATAAGCAAGATGGGATGGTCAGGGGAACCTCACCTGCTATTCATCCCGAAAGAATAACTCCTCTTTCAGGCTTACGATGCGATCTTCCACTATGGCCCTGATGGAAGTACCCTGTTTGTGATTCTCTTTTTCCGGGAGACGGTCCAGGGCATCGATATAGCGCTGGTAAACTACCAGGGCTTCTTTGGATAAGCGCATGCTGTTATCCAGGATGGAGGCCATGAAATAGAGTGACATGGCATTGGTGGTATCGTTTTCCCAGGCCTGCTCGTACAGTGAATAGGCCTCCTCATACTCCATTTCCAGCCGCTTGATATTGCCCTGTTCGGAGTATATGCGGGAGACAATCGACGGATCGGGTTGCATCAATTGCAGGGACTTGTTCAGGTGGTTCATGGCCTCTGTTTTTGCTTTGGTGGTAGCCAGGCTGGCCCCCAGGAAGAAATGTACTTCCGCATCGAGGCTGTCCTTTGCTGTAGCGATCTGAAGAGACCGGATGGCAGATTCAAAATCCAGACGGAGGTAATGAGAGATCCCCTTGAACTTAAAAGTAAAGGCTGTAGAATCGCCCAGCGAATTGGCGTATTCGAACCAGTTGACGGCAAATCCCGGATCGCCGGTTTTGTAGTAGGCGTAACCCAGCAACTTGCTGAATTTGATGCTGGTGGTGTCCAGTAAAAGCATTTTTTCACAGATGGGGATGGTGCTCCATGCTTTTTTGGCCTGTATATACCAGTTGCCCAGGGCGTAAGCCGCTTTCTGATTTTCAGGATAGAGACGAAAGGCACGTTCGTAATAGATCACAGCCCCGGTGTTGTTGTGCCGGTTGAGAATGTCGCCCATCATCATCAGGCTGCTAAGATTGAGGGAATCGATGAGCAGCACCTGGTTCAGTGCATCTATAGCCTGGTCATATTGCTGCCTGAAGGAGGCGATGTCGGCCAGCTTCAGCCAGGAAGAAACATCTGTGCTGTCCTTCTGAACCAGAGTCAGATAACCCTTCGATGCCTTTGTATAGTTTCCGGCATCGAAATACTGGCCTGCCAGCATCCGCTCGATTCTTTGATCTCCCTGATGAATCTCCTGTGCATCATGCAGCGTTTGGATCGCCATTACGGTCTGCCCGGTCTGAATCTCAGAGAGAGCCTTCAGATAATGAGTGGTGAAGGTAGTGTCGCCCGATTCGATCAGGCCAGAGGCCTGACTGATTACCAAAGTGTAGCTACCGGAATAGTAGAGTTCCTGAAGATTTTCCTGTGCCACGGTTTTCTGACAGGTAAACAGGAACAGGGATGCTGTGAAAAAGCAGAGTGCAGGATATTTCATGAAAAAGTGACCACCGGACAACAGCCCGGTGGTCAAAAAAGAGTTTATTGAAGTGTGAAGATTATGGGGAAGGTAAACATGACATTGACTGCTTTTCCCCTCTGCTTCCCTGGCTCCCAGTCTGGCGATCCGGCTATAACCCTGATAGCTTCATCCTTGAGCATCTGGATGTATTTCTCATCAGGAGCCTCTGCATCATCCTGCAAGCTACGGTAAGCGGTAACCACCACTTCATCCAGGACTTTGCCTTCCATTTCTGCAAGGACTTCCTGGTCGGGAATCACCACCTTGCCTTCTTTGGTTACAATGAAACTGGTGATTATTTTACCAGTAACTCCCTGTTCAGCGGCTTCCGGGGGATACTTCAGGTTCTGTGCAATGTATCTGCGGAATTCAATGGGTTCCCCTCCCTTAAAGGTGGGCATTTCTTCCACGATATAGAAGATTTCAGATTCGGCCACATCTGTGGCTTCGGTCATTTCTGCTGATATCTCCTCAGCGGGTTCGATTTCTGTGATAGGTGCATCCTTATCTGTACACGATATGATAAAGAATGCGATTATGGTTAGCGGGAGCAGCATGGCGATTTTCCATCGGCTTCCCAATTTATAATCTCTGTTTAGCATGTTGATTCGATTTTTAATTTGACTACTGAATTGATTGGATAAGGATGCGCTTCCTATATATTGATTTAAAATGGATAGTTGGTATTTTATGGGATCGGTACCCTTGCGGAGTACAGCCGAATCGGCCAGGAACTCCAGGTTCTGGATGACCGATTTGCGGAGCATCCAGGCCACCGGGTTGAACCAGTTGATCATCACAAACAATTCCACCAGGATACGGTCTATTGAATGCCATTCACGTTTATGAATGCCCTCATGTTCAAGAATATGCTTAAATGAGTCCTCCTTCATTTTTTCCGGATCGATGAATATAAAACCGAAAAAGGAGCTGGCATGTAAGGCCTTGCTGGCCACCACGGAGGTTCCTTCCGCCTCAAAACGATTTGAGGTAATGGTGGCATGAATAATTCGTGATAGCTGGATAAGAATTTTAATAAGTCCCAGGGCAAGAATGATCAGATAAATCATCCAAAGGACTGCTCCAAATGAGAGTGATCCGGCTGACTGTTGTTCGGTTCCGGTTCCAAATATTGTGATCTCTTCCAGGGTGATGGAGATAGGCGCCACGCTGCTGACGGGCAGTCTCATAGAAGTGGGCAAAAAGGGAAGGACCATAGGCATCACTGCTACCCCCAGCAGGTAAATGCGCCGTATGATGAAGTTACTGTCCTTCTCGAAGAAAAGTTTGTAGGCTACAAACAGAATCATCAGGGAGATATTAAGCTCAACCAGGTAGGCAAAAAAGTTATTCATCCTTGCCTCCTTTCTGTTTGATCTCTTCCATCATCTGGATGATTTCGTCGGCTTCTTTCAGGTTAAGCGATCCGCTGTTGCCAAAGTGGGAGAGGACCTGCTTCATGGATCCGTTAAAATAATCCTTCATCAGGCTGGAGAACCGCTCCTCCCTGTATTGTTCTCTGCTCATCAGCGGAAAGTACTGATGAGATTTACCAAAGCTACGGTGATCCACAAATCCTTTCTTCTCCAGGATCCTGATAATGGTGGATACAGTATTGTATGCAGGCCTGGGCTCTGGGAAGTGCTGCAGCAGCTCTTTCACGAAACCCTCCTTTTCATCCCAGAGGATCTGCATGACTTGCTCTTCGGCTTTGGTGAGTGTGTTCATAAAGCTCTTTTTCATCGATGTGTCGGTACAAACATATAACTAAATATTTAGTTAACCAACTAAAATGTTAGTTTATTTTTAAATATTTAGATTTTAATAGATATCTGGTCTGATTTCAGGGCAATTGCTATTTATAATGGTGTTTTGTAAGATATTTATATACAGCAAAAAGCGTGCTATTCTTATTTAGATCATTTATGTATTTTGGGGTGCGGGATAAAATATGACTTTTATTGTTATATGATTCACATCAAAATACTATTTTTACCCTTTGAATATGTGAAACGAATAACAAAGATATTATAACACGAACATAACCAACGTATTATATTAAATTCTTAAGAGCTCATGGAGACGATAATCGAGAATGAATTAGTTAGGGAACTGGCCAACAAGCATGGTCGATCCCGTGAGAGCCTGATTCCCATCCTGCAGGACCTGGTGGTTCATAACAGGTACCTGTCAAAGCAGGATATGGTGGATGTGGCCAGGGAACTTGATATATCAGCTGCCGATGTTTACGGAACAGCAACGTTTTATACTTTTCTGGATACCGAAGTCAGGGGCAAATATATTATCAGGATCTGCAAAACCATTTCCTGTGCCATGAAAGGTAAAAATGATATCCTCTCCACCATTGAGGAGATTCTGAAGATGAGGTTGGGGGAGACCACCCCCGACCGCAAGTTCAGCCTGTTGGAGGCAAACTGCATTGGGTGGTGCCATAAAGCACCTGCCATGCTGATTAACGACACTCCCTATACAGAACTTACTCCGGAGAAAGTCACAGAGATTTTACAAGAGTACATCAAAAAATAAACACAGAAAAATATCAATACTATGAAGGGAAAGCATATAAAAAGGGTAGATCTTATCTTCGAAAAAATCGAATGCAGGGATGTGCTGAAGAAGGTCATGCATATGAATCCCGAAGACATTTGCCAGGAGGTACTTGAATCGGACCTGAAAGGCCGGGGAGGTGCAGGATTTCCCACCGGGTTAAAGTGGAGGTTTGCAGCGCAGGAGAAAGAGCCGGTAAAATACATTATATGTAATGCAGATGAAGGTGAACCGGGCACGTTTAAGGACCGTGAAATCCTTGACCAGGTACCGGGTAAGGTGTTTTGTGGAATGGCCATTGCAGGCAGGGCCGTGGGAGCAAAAAACGGGTATGTCTACCTGAGGGGCGAATATAAGTTCCTAATCCCCAAACTGAACGAACAGCTCGACAAGTTCCATCAGCTGATGGACGAGTTCAACCACAACTTCAGGATCCACATCCGTCTGGGCAGTGGAGCCTATATTTGCGGCGAGGAGAGTGCCCTTTTCGAATCTATTGAAGGAAAGCGGGGAGAACCCAGGAACAAGCCACCCTATCCCACCACATCGGGACTGTTTGGCAAGCCTACTGTCATCAATAACGTGGAGACCCTTGTACACACCGTGGTGATTATGAATTACGGTGCGGCTCATTTCAAAGAGCTTGGAACCAAAGATTCAAGAGGATCCAAGGTTTTTTCAGTATCGGGCGATACACCCAAGGCCGGAATTTACGAACTGGAGCTTGGAATGTCTGTGGACGAATTTGTGGATGAATTTGGGGATGGAGATACAAAAGCGGTACAGGTGGGAGGAGCTTCGGGCTTCTGTGTTCCCCGAAA
>JAGLPR010000214.1 GCA_023137255.1 Bacteroidales bacterium
CTTCAACGCAATCTCTTTTTAAAAGTCATCTAAATTTATAATAGCTCAAATGAGAAAATTTTAGAAATTAATGTCATGTTTACCTGACATTATGTATATTTTACTTATCTTTGTGTATATATTTATTTACATTTAGTAAAATATGTCATACAAAACAAAGAGAAATCATGTCTTATCAAGAGAAACAGAACATCGTAAACATTTTTAGCGGATTGCTAATAACAGCCATCTATGCTGTGATCGTCTTTCAAAGGCACCAGCAGGGACAATTTGATCTTACAGAGGACTTCAGTAAATGGGGTGTGATCTTCCTTATTTACATAGGTGTGTCTGTTGCGGCGCGAATCATTATCTTAATTGTTTTTCACATCATCAACGCCATCGCAACCAGGGAGGAGGAGATACCTGTGGAGGATGAACGGGATAAACTGGTTAAACTAAAGGCCATCAGGAACTCCCATTACGCATTCTCCGGTGGTTTTGTCGTTTCAGTAATGGGCCTTGCAGTGGGCATGCCGGTGCATTGGATATTCATTGCATTTGTCGGCTTTGGTCTGATATCTGAAATTATCGATAACAGTTCACAGATCTATTACTACCGCAAAGGAATTTGAGATGGCTAAAAGTATCATACAAAACAACATCCGGCGACTCAGGTTCGACGCAGGTGAAATGACCCAGCAGCAGCTGGCAGACGAGGCGCGTGTATCGCGGCAGACCATTGTAGCAATTGAAAAAGGTAACTACTCCCCTTCCCTGGAACTGGCCTTCCGTCTCGCTCATATCTTTAAAACTCCGCTGGAAGAGGTTTTTACCTATGATCCCAGGGATGATAAACCTAAAAAAAGCGGTTGATATTTATTAAATTGCCATGAAATGAAAAACATAGCCTTACTAATGACAGTAGCTAGCATGTGTGCTTCCATGGGAGGCTGCACCTCTGGTGAATTAGATTTCAAGCAGTATCCAGGTGTTGTGATTTCCAACAATGAGGTACAACTGAAGGTCTACCTTCCCGATGCGGAAAAGGGCTTATACCGCGCTACACGATTCGACTGGTCGGGAGTGATTGGCAGTGTGCAATACAAAGGGCACGAGTATTTCGGGTACTGGAAAGAGACACATGATCCCATGTTTCATGAGGACCTCACAGGTCCGGTGGAGGGATTTATTGAGCCGGGACTGGGGTATGGTGACGCAAAACCGGGTGGGAAGTTTGTCAGAATAGGTGTGGGGGTCATCGAGAAAGCAGATGAATCGGAGTATAACTGGCGGGAAACATATAAAATAGTGGACCATGGAAAATGGGAGATTGACCAGGGGAGAGACTGGATCACATTCACCCATGAGGTGATGAGCGACATTGGTTATGGCTATCTATATGAAAAGAGCATAAAGCTCAAAAACGATGGTTTTATCATCGATCATCAATTGAAGAACACGGGAACCAAAGCCATTGAGACGGATCAGTTCAATCACAATTTCTTCATGATCGACGGAGAAGCGAGCGGCCCTGCTTTTAATATCAGTTTTCCTTATGCCATTGCCACCAGCGACGATACCAAGGGATTTCTGGAGATCAAGGATAAGGAGCTTTACTTCATCAAGGAGCTGGTTGATGATAATAATGTTTTTGTAGCGCTAAGCGGCTATGGCGGCGAAGTGGAGGATCACCAGGTTACAGTCGTCAATCAGAAATCAGGTGCCGGGGTAACCTTCAGTGTGGATAAGCCACTACATCGCATGGTCTTCTGGGCCTGTGCAACTACATTGAGTCCCGAAAATTCGATCTGGATCTCTGTGGAACCGGGAGCAGAGGAGTCATGGAGCTCCGAATATACACTGTTTATCAAATAGAGAATGAACAAAAAATTCAGGTGGCATACCGTACTCCACTTTTGCATAATTGCGCTGATCACGGTAGGCACACTATCCTGTTCCCATAGTGGGAATAAGCAGGACGAAGATCAGAGACCCAATATCCTGTTGATAGTTGCCGATGATCTGGGCTATGCAGATATAGATTGTTATGGAGGGGATATTGCTACTCCGGTCATTGATGATTTAGCAAATAGCGGCATAAAATTCAGTAGATTTCATACCGCTCCCATGTGTGCGCCTACCCGGGCAATGTTGCTTTCAGGAAATGACAATCACATTGCCGGAATGGGTGGCCAGGGACTGGTAACTGAGGAGTTTGGATACGAAGGCAGGCTTACAAACCGGATAATTACAATTCCTGAATTGCTCGGAGAAGCAGGATATTATACCTGTATGGCCGGGAAGTGGCATCTGGGTTTGGATTCTATTTCGAATCCGCATGAAAAGGGATTCGATCACTCTTTTGCACTGCTTGAAGGAGCAGGTAACCACTATAACAATCGCAGTGTATTGAGAGCAGGGAATTCAAGTTATACCGAAGATGGAGTTTCTGTAGCCTGGAAAGAGGGCAATTACTCTACAGATTATTACACCGATAAAATCATTGATTACATCGACCTGAACAGGGAAAAAAAGCAACCGTTCTTTGCATTTGCAGCCTATACTTCTCCACACTGGCCCCTGCAGGTGGATAAAAAACACTGGGAAAAGTATAAAGGACGGTA
Source organism: Bacteroidales bacterium (assembly GCA_023137255.1). GTDB lineage: Bacteria > Bacteroidota > Bacteroidia > Bacteroidales. The sequence goes on from JAGLPR010000214.1 coordinate 2,607, forward strand.
TGATGAAGGATATGAAAAATTGAAACTGCGCAGATTGGAAAGCCTGAAGAGGATTGGAATGATTTCCGCTGATGCCGGGCTCCCTCCGAATCACGAAAGTGTAAGCCCGTGGGATTCCTTATCAGAAGAGGAGAAATTAATGGAGGCCAGGAAAATGGAACTGTATGCCGGAATGGTCGACAACCTGGATTATAACATAGGCAGATTAATTACCTACCTGAAAGATATCGGAGAATATGAGAATACCCTGATTGTTTTTATGTCTGACAATGGAGCCGCATACAGGGACTTTATTAACTCTGATAACCACGCAGTATTGAGAGAGTATTATAACGATGATTATGAAAATATGGGGAGGGCTGATTCATATATATCCTATGGTCCCCAGTGGGCAGAAACCGGCACCTCTCCCTTCAGGTTTTTTAAGGATTATGCAACACAGGGGGGCATCAACACCCCTATGATCATATGTGGGCCCCATGTCACTAAGAGGAGTGAAACTTATCATGGTTTTACCTCCGTACAGGACCTGGCTCCAACTTTTTATGAGGTGGCCGGCATTGCCTATCCGGAAATATTTGAGGAGCGGGAAGTCTACCCGCTGAAAGGAACCTCTCTCCTGCCTTATGTGTCAGGGAAATCAAGTGAAGTTCACAGCGACGAATATGTGTTCGCCATGGAACATTACGGGCATGCCATGCTTAGAAAGGGAAAATGGAAAATCACAAATTTTATAAGACCCTTCGAGCTTGAAAATTTCATGCTGTATGACCTCTCCACAGATATTGGGGAGCAGACCGATCTCAGGGAAGCGGAACCTGATAAGTATGATGAGATGCTGAGGGAGTGGGCAGTGTTCTCCGATAAAATTCAACTGCAAATACCTCCTCCCACTCCCTTAAGTGAATGAGTTTGATAAAAGTGTATTAGATGCTGTTCCTGATTGATAAACCATTTGTTTCAGATTTTCTGATAAAAACCATGAAGGAGAATGGGTACAGGGTGGTTTCTACCCCTGTGGCCAGGGAGATGATTAAAGATGATTCACTGACCTGGATTTCTGAAGAGCTTGCAGCCGACATCATCGAAAAGGACCCCCATACTCCTCTTTATACCAATTCAGAAAATGCATTGACCTGGATTGCCGGTAATACTAACGGCTCGGAGCTTTCAGATCATATTCAGCTATTCAAGGATAAAGCCAGGTTCAGGGAACTCATCCTTACTCTTTTTCCAGGTTTTTTCTACACAACAGTGAAGCTGGATGATATTCAGTACCTGAGCCTGGAAGGGATACCAAAGCCATTTGTAATAAAGCCTTCGGTTGGCTTTTTCAGCCTGGGGGTTCATATTGTCAGGAACCAGTCTGACTGGAACAGGGTAAAGAATGAACTGAGTATTAGTAAGCTGGAAGGCATATATCCACCTTCAGTATTGAATACATCCACCTTTATTATTGAAGAGTATATTAACGGAGAGGAGTTTGCTGTTGATTGCTACTTCAATCATACAGGGGAAGTGGTGATTCTGAATATCCTTCACCACAGGTTTTCCTCGGGGACCGACACCAGCGACAGGGTCTATACAACTTCAAAGGAGATAGTTCTCAAATACAAAGACAGTTTCGAGGCGTTTTTGAATGCAATGGGTAAAGCAGCTGGAATCAGGAACTTCCCGGCACATGTTGAATTGAGAATGGATGCCAGCGGTAAAATTAATCCCATCGAGGTTAACCCCTTAAGATTTGGAGGCTGGTGCACCACTGGCGATTTGCCCGGGTTAGCACTCGGATACAATCTGTATGAGTACTACTACAACATGCGGAAACCTGACTGGGAAAAGATCTTTGAAAACAGGGCTGATAAGATTTACAGCATTGTTGTCCTGAATAACAATTCTGGTCTTTCTCCCGCAGATATCAAAGGATTCGATTACGACCTGCTGGGAGAGGATTTTGAAAATGCTTTGATGATCAGAAAGCTTGATATAAAAGAGTATCCCGTATTTGGATTCCTGTTTGCCGAAACCAGTGCGGGAAACGAAGAGGAACTCACAAAAATCCTTGTTTCAGATTTGAAGAAGTACATAAACCCCGGATAATAACTAAGAAAAGAGAACTCATGGTAAGATCTATTTTTACTGCCTGTGCCCTGCTTATCATCCTGTCAGGTACTATGGCCCAGAAACCCAACGTTTTACTGATTATTTCCGATGACCTGAATACACGCATCGGTCCCTACATGGAAATTGACCAGCATACACCCAGCCTTGACCGGCTGGCCGCTGAAGGCATTCGTTTCACCAGGACCTATTGCCAGTATCCGCTGTGCGGACCCTCGAGAGCCTCGTTGATGAGCGGACTGCATCCCGAAACCAATGGCATTCTGAATAACATTGACCGTCCCGGCAGTTACCGGGTAGAGAACCCCGCTTTGTCCGATCATCCCTCCATGGCAGGTTTTTTTCGTGAGCAGGGATATTATACGGCCAGGGTTTCCAAGATATACCACATGGGTGTTCCCGGAGGCATTGAACGAGGCGCTCCCGGAGGTGATGATCCTGATTCGTGGGACTATGCCTGCAATATTCTTGGTCCTGAAACAAATAGTCAGGGTTCTCTGGAGCTGCTCTCGCCTGGCAACCTTCATTACGGCTCCAATTTCTCAAGAATGATTTTGAAAGACGGACTTGAACATACCCAGACAGACTACCTGGCAGCCAGCCAGGCCATTGCCATTCTGGAGAGCCGTGCAGGTAAATTGCCCGATGGGGGAAGGAACACGCAAAAAGAGAAACCGGAGGCTCCCTTTTTCCTGGCAGTTGGCCTGGTAAGGCCCCATGTGCCGTTTATTGCCCCGGAAAACTGCTTTAAGCCTTATCCTGAGCATGAGGTATTGCTTCCGCCCATTGAGGTGCTGGACAATGTGCCGGAACAGGCATTGCGAAGACAAAATATGAATATTTGGAAGATGGGCGAAACCCAGAAAAAGCAGACCATCTCTGCATACATGGCAAGTGTACGGTTTATGGATCAGCAGGTAGGAAGGCTGCTTGATGCACTGGACCAGCTTAATATGAGGGAAGAAACGATTGTTATTTTTATCTCGGACCATGGGTACAACCTCGGGGAACACGACTGCTGGTCGAAAGTTAGTCTGTGGGAAGGAAGTGTCAGGGTCCCCATGATTATCTCTTACGCCGGAAATAAAAAAAATCATGGCACCAGGTGTGAGACCATCACGGAACTGATCGACCTCTATCCTACCCTCACCGGTTTATGTGGCCTGTCTAAAGAGCAGCCTGCCATTCTGCAGGGGAAAAGCCTTGCCGGATACATAAAAGAGAACAAACCTGTGGAAGGGAAAACTTATGCCTATACAGTTAGTTATGGCGGAGAGGGCGCTTCAATCAGGTCGCCCGAATGGAGATACACAAGGTGGGGGGAAGATGTGCTTGAAGGCAATGAAGAGTTGTATCGCCACTCAACCGACCCTGAGGAAACCATCAATCTTGCAGACGATTCGGATCAACAGGAGATCCTGGCAAAAATGAGGGGGATTTTTGAAAGTTCCAGAGAGAAAGCCAGGGTTAAAATGGTCAATCACCAGGAATAAATCCTGCAAAAATGAAACAGATATTGTTTAAACTGGCCTTCGGAATGATTATCCTGACAGCTCTGTGGCAGGGATGCACCAGCACTAACCAGGAGACCAAACCAAATGTAATCCTGATCATGGCCGATGATATGGGCTATGAATGCCTGAGCACTTATGGGAGTCTGTCTTACAAGACGCCTAATCTGGATCAGCTGGCCGCCAATGGCATCCGCTTTGAACATTGCATATCACAACCCCTCTGTACTCCCTCGCGGGTCAAGATCATGACCGGCCTGTACAACTACAGGAATTATAATTACTTCGGTCACCTGGGTCTGGAGAACCTTACCATTGGGAACCAGATGAAGGAAGCCGGGTATGCCACCTGTATCTCGGGAAAATGGCAACTCAATGGCCTGAGTTATAAGGACCAGCTCACAGACTGGAAGGACCGTACCCGTCCCAACCAGCTGGGATTTGATGAGTACTGCCTATGGCAACTCACCAGGGCAAGGAAAGAGGGGGAACGTTATGCCAATCCTCTGATTGAACGCAATGGGGAACTCCTGGATCGTGATGCAGATGCTTATGGCCCGGATCTGTTTGTCGGTTTTGTTCTTGATTTTATTGAACGCAACAGCGACCAGCCATTCTTTATCTACTATCCCATGGTACTGGTACATGACCCCTTTGTACCCACCCCTGATTCTGAAAACTGGCCTTCAAAGGATGAGCGCTACCAGAATGATACTGCCTGCTTTAAGGAGATGGTCGCCTATACCGATAAGATCATTGGCCGGATTGTCTCCAGGCTGGAAGAGAAAGGAGTGCTGGAGAATACCATCCTGTTGTTCACGGGCGACAATGGTACCCACCCCACCATCTACACCCATACCGCTTCGGGAACGATTCGAGGGGGAAAAGGCAATACCACCGATGCGGGCACCCGGGTACCGCTCATAGCACACTACCCCGACGGGAAGCAGAAGGGTGTGGTATACGAGGGCTTGATTGAATTCAGCGACTTCTACCCCACCCTGGCTGAGGTTGCCGGGACGCCGGTCGGAGCAAAAGAGAAGGAAGGCGTTCACATGGATGGCCGGAGCTTCTTCCCGGTTTTAACAGGATCTTCTCATATTCCGAGGGAAACAGTATTTGTCCATTACGACCCACAGTGGAGCAAAAATGTAAACCGGTTCAGGAACCAGTTTGTACGCACAAAAGAGTACAAGTTATATTCCGACGGACGATTCTACGATCTAAGTAACGATGTGCTGGAGCAGAAGCCGCTCTATGCCGACTCACTATCAACCACAGAATCAGTGGTGTATCAGTTGCTATACAGGGAACTAGAGAAGCATCCGGAGTTCCTTTTTGAATAACTCTGCCTCTTTTTCTGAACCTTCTGTACCTTAATTGGTCATTTCTATATGAGTTTTCCAAAAATCGCAGTTACCACTGCAAGTGGAGGCTTGGGATCTGCAATCGTCCGGCGCATCATTCAAGAGAGCGGGAAAAACCATGTGATCGGTATCGCCCGATCGCCTGAAAAAGCCGCCCATCACGGAATTGAAATCAGGAAAGGTGATTATACCAACCGGGGAGAGTTCGATCAGGCACTTTCAGGCATTGACACCCTTCTGCTGGTATCCGGCATGGATGATCCCCGGAAAAGAGTTCTGAAGCACCGCAATGTGATTGACGCTGCTAAAGCTGCCGGAGTAGGTAAAATAGTCTATACAAGCATTATTGGCAGTGAAAAGGAGACCGATTTCAGCCCCATTGTTCAGAGCAACAGGCAGACTGAGGAAGATGTTAAGAATTCAGGGCTTGAATGGGTCATCGGAAGAAATGGGCTATATATTGAACCCGACCTGGAATACATCGCCACCTATATAAAAGAGGGAGGCATTATCAATTGCGCAGGGGAAGGGGAAACCGCATATACCAGCCGGGACGAGCTGGCTTTTGCCTATTGGAAGATGATGGTGGAGGAGAAACACAACGGGAAAACATATAACCTTTTAGGGGAGCCGATAACCCAGGTCCAACTGGCAGAACTTATTAATCAGGTCTACCATACAAACCTTACTTACACGGCCATTTCAACAGATGCTTATAAAAAATCGCGTCAGAAGGAGCTGGGAGAATTCCTGGGTACGGTGATTTCCGGTATCTATGTAGGAATCAGGAATGGTCTGTTTACGGCCACCTCTGATTATGAGAAAGCAGCAGGAAGAACCCACCTCTCTGCATTGGAAATGATCAGGCGATATAAAGATGCAGAGGATGACACAAGCAATTGAAATCACTACAAAAGATCTGAATGCACTGCTGGATGATTCCGGCACCCGGATCATTGACATTCGTCCTGTGGATGCCTACAACGGTTGGAAGCTGGGAAACGAGTTGCGCGGGGGACATATCACTGGAGCCATGTCACTGCCTTATAAATGGAGTGCCTATATGGACTGGATCGAAGTGGTACGGTCCAAACAGATATTGCCCGAGCACCACCTGGTCATATACGGGTACACCCGGGAACAGACCCTGGAAGTTGCCGCCCTGTTTTTGAAAGCGGGGTACCATCACATCTCTGTTTACAACCGTTTTGTGGAGGAGTGGACAGGGAATCCTGAGCTCCCCATGGAAAAAATGGAACGGTACCGGCAGCTGGTTCCAGCAGAATGGGTGAAAACCAATCTGGATGGCGGGATTCCGGTGGAACATGGTGGAAACCACACTGTGATTTGTCACGCCCACTACCGAAACCGCGATGCCTACCTCTCGGGGCACATTCCGGGGGCCATCGATCTGGACACCCTGGCACTGGAAGCACCTGAAACCTGGAACCGCCGTTCGCCAGATGAATTGAAAGAGGCACTGGAGCAGCACGGAATTACCGCAGATACCACGGTGGTTCTGTATGGCAAGTTTATGTGGCCCGACAATGAGGATGAGTTTCCCGGAAGTGCAGCCGGACATATCGGGGCCATTCGATGTGCCATGATCATGATGTATGCAGGTGTCAAAGATGTAAGGGTATTGAACGGGGGATTCCAGTCCTGGGAAGACGAGGGCTATGAAATATCCACCGAGGATCACCCCAAAGCACCTGTTGCCGAATTTGGCGCCACCATCCCCGGCAATCCCGGACTCATCGTAGATGTACCGCAAGCAAAAGAGATGCTTAAATCGGAAACCGCCGAACTGGTATGTGTAAGAAGCTGGCCAGAATACATCGGTGAAGTAAGCGGCTACAACTACATTGTGAAGACAGGACGCATTCCAGGAGCTGTGTTTGGAAATTGTGGTTCTGATGCTTACCATATGGAGAACTACAGGAATCCTGACCATACCACCCGGGAGCCCCGTGAAATAGCTGAAATCTGGGAAGAGGTAAAGATTACACCCCATAAGCACCTGGCCTTTTATTGTGGTACAGGATGGAGAGGCAGCGAAGCATTCTACAACGCCTGGCTGATGGGTTGGCCCAGAGTATCGGTGTTTGACGGCGGCTGGTTCGAGTGGAGCAATGATCCTGACAACCCTTTTGAAACAGGAATTCCAACATGAAAGCGAAGATCATTAATAACCTGAAGGAGATCGATTCAGGTAAGGTAAAAGAGGAGATCCTTGAAGGACTTACTTCTCAATCGAGGTACATTTCGCCCAAGTATTTTTATAATGCTGGCGGATCACAGCTATTCGAAGCCATTACTGAACTGGAGGAGTACTACCTCACCAGGACAGAGAAAGCAATTCTCTCCGGAATTGGAAACAGCCTGGAGATCGATTTTACCGATCTGAATATCGTGGAACTTGGCAGTGGCGATCCTTCGAAAATTCGGCTGTTGCTTCAGCAGATCCCTTCAGAGAAGCTCTCGACCATCCACTATTACCCGGTCGACATCAGCCATACAGCAATGGAAAACTCAATGGATCAGTTGACAGAAGAGTTTCCGGAGATCGAGGTGACGGGGATTGTGGCAGATTTCATGCAGCAGTTCAAGAGCTTGCCGAAAATTAATAACCGGCTGTTCTGTTTCCTTGGGAGCACCATTGGTAACTTTCAACCGAAAGAGCTGGTGACCTTCATGCGGAACCTTGGGAGTGAAATGGAGGCAGGGGATCATCTTTTGCTTGGACTCGATATGGTAAAGGATTCCCGGGTAATCCACAGGGCCTACAACGATAGTCAACAGGTTACTGCTGCCTTTAATAAGAACATACTGAATGTGGTAAACGGGATCGTCGATACCAGTTTTGATGCCACCGATTTTGAGCACCTTGCTTTCTATAACGAAAAGAAACAACGGGTAGAGATGCACCTGAAAGCGGTCAGGGACCGTAAGATCAGGATCAACGGTAACCAGGCCACAATGGATATTAAAAAAGGGGACACCATCCACACTGAAAACTCCTACAAATTCAGCAGGAGAGATATTGAAACCATTGGCATGCATGCAGGCCTGAAACCGGATTCAGTCTTTACTGATGAGAAAAAGTGGTTCAGCCTGGTACTCTACAGCAAGTCAGATTGAATCAATTTTGTAAATTGCTCTCAGATTTATAATCGTCACATTTAGAATCATTAAAGCAGATGAAACAGAAGCTCCTATACGCAATTGCCTTCATGATGTTCATGCCCCTGTTCCAGGCAGTGACCAGGGCACAAAAAGTACAATCCGACACGGTCAGAGTGTTTTACCTGGGCGGACAATCCAACATGGATGGATATGGTTATAACAAGGATCTCCCAAAGGAGTTGCAGAAAAAAAACGAAGATGTCTGGATTTACCATGGCAACCCTGTGGGTGACGATTTTCCGGATGGAGGTCTGGGCCTGTGGAAACCACTGATGCCAGGGCACGGGGTTGGCTTTTCGTCTGATGGTAACAGCAACCGGCTTTCAGAAAGATTCGGGGCAGAGTTGACCCTTGCAAAACGTCTGCAGGAGCTCTGTGAGGGGGAGCGTATTGCACTGATTAAATACTCCCGGGGAGGTTCGTCCATCGATTCCCTGGCTACAGGCAGATTTGGTTGCTGGGACCCCGATTTCAACGGGACCACAGGGATGAACCAGTATGACTTTTTTCTGAAGACAGTGCGGCAGGCCATGGGCACACACGATATAAATGGCGATGGGAGGAACGATATCCTGGTCCCTGCGGGAATTGTATGGATGCAGGGCGAAAGCGATGCCAGCTATACTGAAGAGATCGCCAGTGCTTATTACTCCAACCTGCTTAGGCTGATGGATCTCATGAGGGCCGCCTTTCACACCGATGACCTGCCTGTGGTGATCGGGAAAATCTCCGATTCATGGAATGATGAGGTGGATTCAAAAATGTGGGACTATGGTGAACTGGTACAGTATGCCCAGGAGAAGTATGCCAGGACCGATGGTCATGCTGCTGTGGTAAGGACCACCCGGTATTATAAGTATTCCGATCCCTGGCACTACGACAGCGAAGGTTACATCGACCTGGGCGTTCAATTTGCAGAGGCACTGTACAGGCTCAACCACTGATAATTAACTGAATCGCTACAGGGAAGAGATCACCCCGTCCATCCACTGGGATCGGTTCTGCAGGTAAGTTTTCAGACCATCGATATATGCGGTGTAATCAAAACCGGTACCCTGATCCCACCTCTGATAATTTCGCTCAACGGCACCATTATCTACAAGATAGGTAGCGGCCTCCTCCACATTCCAAAGCAACTGCCCACTACTTAACACTCCCAGTCGCAGCTCACTCCACCGCACTTTCAGAGCCGTTCGAAACAAGGGATCTTTCATCATCCGGGTCCACCAGAATGGCAGCATCCAGGCATCCCGCTCCACATAAGTGTTATAGTTGATTACCCAGTCGTCCAGGGGAATCCTGTCGCCTGAAAAGTAGCCGATATCCAGGTCCCAGATGGGGCCCATCTTTAACTTCTCTCCCCTATCCTTGTACATGTACGTACTGAGGCGATAGCCATCCACATTGCGGGTAAGCTCATTGATGATAAAGAAATCCACAAAGCTCTCCAGGTCGATGTAATCGGTGTAGGTCCTCACTTCAGATGAAAAATCATCGGTCAACAGGGCGGTCTCAAAGTCATGTATGTATTTCTGAATGTATGCTTTCTGGGACTCGCTGATATCAATGTCTTTGGGGTACTCGTAAAGGAAATAGGTCTCCAGATACATGTTCTCATGATACGGCTCTCCAAAGGGATCAAAATCGATCAGTTCACCAAGGATGTCATACTTCGATCTGAAACTGATCTCTTCAGTATAGCGTGCATCATCGGCCCAGTTGGTTTCAAAATACTCCAGAGGCTGATCAATGTTATTGTCTCCTCCCGAGGTCTTATCGATCTTCAGTACATATCCGCCGGAGATCAGTTCAGGAGTGTTTTCGGTGGGTTCCAGGGTCGATACATCGATCCGGTTCTGGTCCCGCTTCAGCTTCTCCATAAACACATAGACCCCCTGGTATACTCCGTTGATCTCCAGTTCCACAAACTCAGTCCGGCTCGAATAATGACCCATATCCCCGAAGAGATTATACCCCAGGTAATTATACATCAAAGTCCGGTCAAATCCCCAGAAATCGATGGTGTCGATGATGTGTCCCGATAAGATGAAATCCTCCTCCTCGGGGAAGTCAAAGAACGCCACATCGATGTCGTTGCCCTGGTTGTCCCAGGTCTCTATGCCATACGATTTTTTATCTGAGATGCGAAAAGAGGTGGAACCCCTGTACTCGATCCCTATCTGTACTCGCTTTATCTCAGCTTTCTGCTGATAGATGATCATTTCGGCAGGCACCTTGGGTTCATTCAAAATGCCAATCCCATGGGTTTCGATCACCACATACGGGATCCTGCTGTTACCAGTTTCCACAGCAAACACCGGATCTTCGTCCGGATCATCCGAACCGGGTCCCGGATCCTCCTGGCAGGAGTTCATTAAAATCATTCCAATCACAAACAACAGGGCAAAACCGGTTCGCACTAAGGAAATGAACCACTTGGAAAATCTTTTCTTCTTGATACTCATATTCCGGATTAACTTAAGGCTGCAAAGATATTAATTTAATGTTATGTATCTTGAGAGTTCAAAACATATGCCATGAAAAGAAGAGCATTTGTAAAAAACAGTATTATGGGTGCTACATCCCTGGTTTCTACCCCTTTACTCGCCAACATCACCTCCTCAAAACCACTTAATATCTCGCTGGCTCAATGGTCGTTGCACCGGAGTATTAATGAGGGTATAATCAACCCGGTCGACTTTGCCTCCATTGCTAAAGAGCGGTACAAGATTGATGCTGTTGAGTATGTGAATCAATTCTACCTTGAATCGGCAACGGATGAGATATTCTGGCACAAAATGAAAGAGCGTTCGAACCAGGCCGGCATCAAAAACCTGGTAATTATGGTGGATGATGAGGGTGACCTGGGTACAGCTGACAAAAAGAAGAGAATGCAAGCGGTGGAGAACCACTATAAATGGGTGCATGCTGCAAAGATCATGGGATGTCACTCGGTGAGAGTCAATGCATTCGGAGATCCCGACAGGGATATCTACCGGGCGGCCATCATGGATGGAATGTCACGTCTGGCCGGATACGCAGCCAAATCGAACCTTAGTATTATCATTGAAAACCACGGATTATTCAGCTCCGATGCAGCCCTGATTGCCGGGATCATCAAGGAGGTAAACATGCCCAATTTCGGAGCATTTCCTGACTTTGGAAACTGGTGTCTTTCTGCCAAGTGGGGGACCACCCAGGGAGAGTGTGACAAGGTGTATGACCCTTACCGGGGAGTGTCTGAATTGCTGCCCTATGCAAAAGCAGTAAGTGCCAAATCATACAATTTTAACGAGAAAGGAGAGGATACCAAGATAGACTATTATAAGATGATGAAGATCGTGAAGAAATCAGATTATGATGGCTACATCGGTATAGAATATGAGGGAATAGAGAAAGGGGAGCATGAGGGCATCCTGATCACCAAAAACCTGATGGAGAAAGCCTGGAACACCATTTAAATCTATAAACAGACCATGAGAAAACAGATCTTATTCCTGGCAATATGGATCATTGCCGGCTGTTCCCCTGCAGCAAACACAGGAATTGAAGCAGGTGGAGCATTTATGAACCTGACCAAACCGGCGGAGAATCCCATCCTGAGTGCTGATTCATCTTACACCTTCTTCTGTCCGGTCCAAAACAGGACAGTCCAGTGGCAGAAGGCCGATGTATTTAATCCGGCAGCCATAGTAAAAGATAATAAGATCCATATGCTTTTCAGAGCGGAGGACAATCCGGACGCCATTCTGGGCGGACGCACCTCCAGGATCGGGCTGGCCACAAGTGAGGATGGCCTTCACTTTGACATACATCCTGTACCTGTACTATATCCAGACAGCGGGGTTTTCATGCAGTATGACTATCCGGGGGGATGCGAGGATCCCCGGGTGGTGGTGACCGGGGAGGGCTTGTACGTGATGGCCTACACCGCATGGAACCAGGATGTTGCCAGACTCAGCATAGCTTTCTCCGAGGACCTGATACACTGGGAGAAGAAGGGTCCCGCTTTCGCAAAGGCCTCTGATGGCAAGTTCCTGGACCACTGGTCCAAGTCGGGATCGATCATTACAAAGGTGGAAGGCGACCAGCAGGTGGTAGTGAAGATAGATTGCAAATACTGGATGTATTGGGGTGAAAGCTTCATCAACCTGGCATGGTCAGAGAACCTGTATGACTGGTATCCTTCACTTGACAATCAGGGAGAACTTGAAGCAATTATTGAGACCCGGCCGGGTTATTTTGACAGCAACCTGACTGAGTGTGGTCCACCGGCAGTCATCTTAGAAGAGGGCATTGTTCTGCTCTATAATGGAAAAAACTCTGAAGGGGAGGATGCCTCTGCGGATCTGCCGAAAGGAACCTATTCGGTGGGAAAGATCGTCTTTGATCCCTCCCACCCCTCGGAAGTACTGTTCCGCTCAGACACCTGTCTATTGAGACCTACCCTTCCCCATGAGATGACCGGACAGTATAAATCGGGGACCACCTTTGCCGAAGGACTGGTCCGTTATCAGAAAAAATGGTTCCTTTATTACGGGACGGCCGACTCGTTTGTGGGAGTGGCCATTTCTGAATAAGAACTCAATAACTTCTGTATACAAATAGAAACCTGACCATGAAAAATATCCCACTCACAATAGCAATGGTTTTTACCACTGCATTAATAAATCTGTCTGCCCAGACCCTCGATATTCCACTGCCTGAACATCCCCGGCCCGATTTTGAACGGGCGGAGTGGATAAACCTGAATGGCTCATGGAGTTTTAATTTCGATAGCCTCGATGTGGGAATAGAGAAGGAGTGGTTCACAAAGCCCATTTTTACCGAAAAAATCACGGTACCATTTCCATGGGGGGCAAGACTATCAGGCATAGAGAACCTGGCAGATATCGGATGGTACAGTCGCAGGCTGGATATACCGGTCAAGTGGGATGGAAAACGGACTTTTATAGTGATCGGGGCATGTGACTGGAAGACCACTATCTGGATCGATGGCGTATTTGTGGGGACACACCAGGGCGGGTATAATCAGTTTGAGTTCGATCTTACAGATTTTGTATCACCTGGAAAATCGCACCAGCTTGTTGTCCGGGTGGATGACACTCCCCATCCTTATAAACTGGAAGGGAAGCAGGGATACGGTGAGGCCAAGGGGATCTGGCAGACTGTATACCTTGAAAGCAGGGGACAGATCTCCCTCCGTCATGTTCATTTTACTCCTGATATTGACAGGGGGATAGTAAGGATGAATGCCACACTTGATCAGCAGGCAAAGGAGACCCTCCACATCACTCTCTCGTTTCCCAACCAGGAGGTCTCGGGGATGATTGCCTCCCCCAAAATTGAAAAGAAACAGCAGGAAATTGAATTTCAGGTTAACATTCCAGATCCACAGCTATGGGACCTGGAGAATCCTTACCTCTACGACGTGAAAATGCAACTTCACAACAACGAAACGATTTTTGACGAAATCTCATCCTATTTTGGAATGCGAAAGATCAGCATCATGGACCTGCCCGGATCCAGGATTCCCTACGTGGCGCTGAACAATAAACCGATCTATCTTCAACTGAGTCTCGATCAGGCCTACCATCCTGATGGTTATTACACCTATCCAAGTGACGCGTTCATGAGGGACGAGATCATCCGCTCAAAGAAGATTGGACTCAATGGCAACCGGATCCATATCAAGGTAGAGATTCCAAGAAAGCTATACTGGGCCGATAAACTGGGGCTACTGATTATGGCCGATGTGCCCAATTTCTGGGGCGAGCCAGGCGATACAGCACGGAGTGAGTGGGAATACGCCATGCGCGAAATGCTTGCCCGTGACTACAACCACCCCTCCATATTTTCGTGGGTATTGTTTAATGAAACCTGGGGCCTGTTTACAGGAGGTGGCAAAAACAGGTCCTATCTTCCGGAGACCCAACAGTGGGTGAAGGATATGTTTGTGGAGGCAAAGAAACTGGATCAGAGTCGACTCATTGAGGATAATTCGCCCTGTAATTACGACCATGTTCTGACCGACCTCAATACCTGGCATGCCTACCTGCCCGGGTACAGATGGAAGGGATTTCTAGACAATGTGGAGGAGAATACCTATGTGGGTTCCGAATGGAACTTCATTGGCGGGAACAAACAGACGCGGGTCCCAATGTTGAACAGTGAATGCGGGAATGTATGGGGTTATGCAGGCAGTACCGGCGATATAGACTGGAGCTGGGATTATCACATCATGATGAACGAGTTCAGGAAGCATCCCAAAGTTGCAGGATGGCTATATACCGAACACCACGATGTAATTAACGAATGGAACGGCTACTACAAGTTTGACCGGACTGAGAAGTTCACCGGTTTTCCTGACTTTATTCCGGACATGGATCTTAAACATCTCCACAGTGACATCTATCTCTCAACCGGTTCGGATCTTTGCAGGGCAGTCAGGGCCGGTGGAATTGTGAGTGTTCCCCTCTACCTGTCGGTGATGACCGATCAGGTCCCTCCCGATCATTACATTCTTGATTATGAATTGTCGGGCAGAGACCATCATGGAAAATTCAGGCACATCCTGCTTAAGACAGAGATCATCGAGTCCCTTCCATGGTTCAATGGTGAGGTGACTCCCCTCTCCATCAAGATGCCTGATACGCCGGGGCTCTACCATTTGACACTGAGGCTAAGAGATGAAAATGCTTACATCTACCACCTGAATTTTACCAGCTTTCTGGTGGAGGAACGAAGGCAGGCCTCCGGCAACGGACAACTCAACACCAGTGCCATCTCTTTCGAAGCTCTCTCCTTTTCAGATGCATCGTGGACTTCCGGACAATGGAACATCCTGGAAGGATTGAAAGTGAATGGAGCAGGAGCAGGTTATTTTTCCTACGATGTGGAGATTCCGTCTTCTGTTCTGACAGATGATGTTAAGAAGGTTACTCTTGTTTTCGAAGCCTCTGCCAAAAAGCTTCACGGGAAAGATCAACCCGAAAAAACAAGATTGGGTGGAGACTATATGCGTGGACGGGGCACATTTGATCCCAGCAGGAACCCCAACTCGTACCCCATGACAGACACCTACAAAGATCCCTCTCTGGTGAAGGTCAAAGTGAACGGAAAGGTGGTGGATGTATTTTACCTGGAAGATGATCCGGCCGATCACAGGGGCGTTCTCTCCTGGTACTCCCAGAAAAGAGACGGAAAGCTGAGGGAGGCGGGTTCCTACGGATACCTCTGTAAATCCAGAATTCCGGTGGAGCTGATTCGGAATGCCCCAGGTGGAAAGCTGAATATTACCTTTGAGGTGGATGAAGGATTGCCCGGGGGACTCGCCATCTATGGCAAGCGCTTTGGACGATATCCCATGGATCCCACCCTGTTGTTTGAGTAGAACCGGAACCGGACAATCTTACAAAGACAAATTAAAATGAACAGAAGATCTCTACATTTCATCCTCCTGGTGGTAATTGTCATTCTCTTTTCGAAATGTGGTGCCCCTGATCCGGTTGAGACACTCCCTGCAACTGCAATGAAGGTCTCACAGAATTATGCCGCGCCCCAATTCAGTGACCCTGAACGCGTCCCGAAAATAGCAAGCGGATTGGCAGAATCTCACCAGTATTACCTGGATTGTGTCAGGGAGAACCACCTTCCGGGAGTGGTCTACGGACTGGTGGTGGACGATTCCCTGGTATTTTCCGGAGGCTATGGCACCATCGACCCGGAAACCATGGTGCCGGTGACAGAACACACCCTGTTCCGGATCGCTTCCATGACTAAAAGCTTTACCGCCATGGCGATCCTGAAGCTTTGGGATGAGGGGAAACTCTCTCTTTCGGATAAAGCTTCCACCTACATTCCCCAGTTAGCCAATCTGACCTACCCTACCTCGGACGGCACACCGGTGACAATATTTAACTTGTTAACCATGACCGCCGGTTTCCCGGAGGATAACCCATGGGGCGACCGCTTCCTCGATATCACCGGTGATGCACTGATGGAGCAGGTGAATGAAGGAGTTCCTTTTTCAACGGTACCCTCCCACCATTATGAGTACAGCAATCTAGGGTACGGACTATTGGGACAGATCGTATCCATTGTTTCCGGGACACCCTTCCAGGAGTACATAAGCAGAAACATCCTGGAGCCCCTTGGGATGACCCACACCATCTGGGAATTCGCTGAAGCTCCGGAACACCTTCTTGCCCTGGGTTACCGCTGGGAAGATGGTCAGTGGATCCCGGAGCCCTTGCTGCACGATGGAGCATTTGGCGCCATGGGAGGTCTGATCACCTCCATAAGCGATTTCAGTAAATATGTGTCGCTACATCTTTCTGCCTGGCCTCCCCGGAACGAACCGGAAACCGGTCCTGTAAAGCGAAGCACTCTCAGGGAGATGCACCGAATGAACAATCCAAGATACTATTCCGACCCGGAGCGATTTGGCGACAACAACCAGTCGATTATAAGAGGATACGGATTCGGATTGATAGCCATGAAGGACCATGAGGGAGTTGTGCAGGTGGGCCACAATGGCGGACTTCCAGGATTTGGCAGCAGTTACATGTTCTATCCGGAATATGGCATTGGAATCATGGCCTTCAGCAATTTAACCTACGGCGGCGGTACGGTTAAAAGCGCAAACTACAGAGTCATTGAGTCACTGTTGGATCAGGGATTCTTTATATCGCGTTCTCTGCCTGTTTCCCCTATCCTTGCCAAACGGAAGGAGCAGGTAGCTCAGTTGATCATGAACTGGGATCCTCAGCTTGAGAAAGAGATAGTGGCAGCCAATCTCTATATGGATATCTCCCGCGAAATACGGATGGCTGAAGCTAAGGAGTTACTCGACAGGGCCGGTAAGATAATCGCCGTGGGTAGCTTGGATCCTGAGAATCAGCTACGGGGAAGTTTTGTAATAGAGGGAAGCAAAGGCAATGTGATGGTCTATTTCACGCTTTCACCTGAACCGGAACCACGCGTACAATGGATCACCCTGGAATTTGTCCCGACTGAACAATGAATGAGGTTTTTGGTTTAATTTGAAATGATTCATTGAAATACTTTACAGATGGGGCAGTTAATCATCAACAGTTACGATGAGTTTGAAACATACGTAGGCAAAGAACTGGGTGTTTCAGAATACCACAAAATTACTCAGGAGCAGATCAACCTGTTTGCAGAAGCCACCCTGGATCATCAATGGATACATGTGGATGAGGAGAGGGCAAAGAAAGAGAGTCCCTATGGCGCAACCATTGCCCACGGATACCTGAGCGTTTCGGTCCTTCCTTATCTCTGGTACCAGATCATTAAAGTGAACAACATCACCATGCTGGTAAATTACGGGATAGAAAGCCTGAAATTTGGCCAGCCGGTGGTGGTAAACAGCGAAGTCAGAATCAAGGCGGTGCTAAAAGCCCTCACCAACCTCAGGGGAACAGTCAAAGCGGAAGTGGAGGTAACTCTTGAGATTAAGGATAGCAAGAAGTATGCTTTCAAGGGTGTGATTGTTTTCCTTTACCAGTTTAAATAAGACACCCTTGAGAAAACTCATTTTCCTTACCGGCACCATCATGTTCCTCTAATAGGTGAGGCCATATCCAAATGGAAAAAGTGGGTTCCCGGAGTCGTAAGGTAGATCCTCCATCTGGTTCTCTACTGCTTCTTTGCTGGAAGGAAGCTCAAAGGGAAGTTTACCCTGAGGAGTTCTCTTTCCAAACAATACGTCAGCCAGGACCTCATCGGAGGTTCCGAAATCGGCCAACAGTGCACCGCACATCTCATTCACTTCGGTCAGTACGGAAGGACGCTCCAGGTGAGCAACAATAACCGTCGGTTTCTGATCTGCCAGCACAGAAATTTCAGCCAGTTCTTCTTCATTGTACCATAGCCTGCCCTGATGGAAAAACCTTTCCAGCAGGCTGTTGCCTTTTGGATCATCCCATGGAGTGGAAATTCTTTTAATAACTATATCGGCGACGGCGATCTCTTTTACAACTTCGCCGTACCCTTTCAGTGCATCCAGATTGCTCATGCCTTCCACATAAATCTTTGCTCCCTCTTTCAGGGGAAGCAATCCATCATTCTTTAGTACCACCATCGACTTGGCCTGTGCCTCTCTCCCCTTCTCCATAAATTTATCATTTCCGGCGATTTTCAGGGCTTCGACCTCATCCACATAGGGATTATCGAATAAACCCAGCCGGAACTTGTCCCTTAGAATTCTTCTTACCGATTCATCAATTCTTGCTTCAGAGAGTTGGCCGGTCTCCACCAGTTCCACGATCAGTTCAGGAACAAATTCACCACCAAACTGGTCGCAACCAGCATTGATGGCTTTCTTAATACGCAACATGGGTGTCAGATCCTCCACCCCCCAGGCACGTGCTTCGCCCATTTTATTGTCCACAATAATGCCCCAGTCGGTGCAGACAACGCCGTCAAATCCCAGTGAATCGCGCAACAGATCGGTAATGATTGACTTGTTGAATGCAAAAGCCACATCTTCATCGGTTTGTCCCACCGGAATCCCGTAATAAGGCATGATCTGAGCCGTATTGGCGGCAAAAGCTCCTTCAGTAAACGGAATGACATGGTAATCGAAATTGTCGCCGGGATAGGCCTGATCCTTGCCATAGGCAAAATGCGGATCGTCGCCATCCAACTGTGGTCCGCCGCCGGAAAAGTGTTTGGTCATGCAGGCCACCCCCTGCTTGTCCAGTGAATCACCCTGTAAACCCAGCACATACGCTTTGGTCATCACAGCCGAAAGCACTGCATCTTCTCCGAAAGTCCCGTTGATACGGGCCCAACGTGGTTCAGTAGCCAGGTCGGCCATGGGGTGAAGGGCCACAGTGATTCCCACAGAACGATACTCCTGCCGGGCAATATCCCCAAATTCACGAACCAGGCTGGTATCACTGGTAGCAGCCAGACCAAGCTGGTTGGGCCATTGTGAAAAAGTAGGTGTAAAGATGGCGGCACCAGGATTGTTTTCTGCTCCGTGCCTGGGGTCGGTAGCAATGGAGATTGGAATACCCAGGCGCATCCTTTCAGCAATCTTCTGTGCATTGTTGTTGAACCGTGCCAGAATATCCGGATCGTAAGAGTTCAGGATATTGAAGCTGTTCATCTTTTTTGCTACCAGCATTTCAGACGCTGGTGGAATCGCAATGGCCAGAATCATATCTATGGGATTCTTCGATATTTTAGGCTTGTCGTAAGGTTCTCCTTTGGAAGTCATTCCGATCATGGAGACAAACATCGTTCCTGCCTTCTCCTCCACTGTCATCTGTTGCACGAGATCTTCCACCCTTTCCTCCATATCTGCCCTGCTGTCTTCATATAGATCCAGGGTCCCGTTCTTATTCAAGTCGCGGAAAATCATACCATCCACAATCAGTTCCGGAGCCTCATCACCAAGTTGAGCATACAGTTTTTTGGCAGCTTTCCCTTTTTTAACGGAGAAAGCCAGCATGACGATGACTACTAATGCGATAATGGATCCTAAGATGATCCCAATAATTTTTAATGCTTTTTTCACTAATTATCTCTTTTTTTCTGGTTCAAAGTTATATTATTTATCTATTGTGTGCAACTTACACATTAAATTGATATATTTGATTTGTGGATGACAATGAAAAATATGGTGAATGGTTTGGAGATCTATCCTCATTTCTGCCCGGAGTCTCTATTGATTGCGTGATTATAGGTTTTGATCTGAATGAACTGAATATCCTGCTGTTGAAGTGGAAAGAGGGAGGTCACTGGATGTTGCCCGGAGGTTTTGTGCATAAGGATGAGGACATGGACCATGCTGCTTCAAGGATTCTGGAAGAGCGCACCGGAATCAGGCTTCCCTATCTAAAACAGTTCCATACGTTTGGTGATCTGGACAGAAGAGCGAATGTGCCATTGTTTAATCCGGTCACGCCACTTGGTGCTCAGTTCAAAGAGATGTTCGACTGGCTGGAACAACGTTTTATCAGTTTGGGGTATCTCTCACTGGTCGATATGCGTAGCAGTGTACCTGCCCCCGATTTGTTGAGTGAAACCTGTATCTGGAAACCATTAAAATCAATACCTGACCTGATTTATGACCACAACCTGATCGCAAATAAAGCGCTGGAACAGATCAGGAACCAGATCAACTACCTTCCCATTGGTATCTCATTGCTGCCTGAGAAGTTCACCATGAAGCAGCTGCAAATACTCTATGAAGAGATCCTGCAGAAGAAGGTGGACCGGGCCAACTTCCAGAAGAAAATGTTGAAGCTTGGTTTCCTGGACCGGCATGAAAAACAACTCACCGGCGGCGCCCACAAAGCTCCCTTTCTCTATGCTTTTAACAGGGAGAAATACAATTTATTACTTGAGAAGGGAATTGGGTATATGAGTTAGCTCCTGGCGGCAGTGTTACTATGCCTCCATCAATATAAGCATCCTGACATTTTATCATACTATATAATCTATATAACTAATATCATATATAATATCTCTTTAAGCCTATTATCTTTAGCCAACTCTTACTTATAGTCTCCGGTTTCAAAAGAATTCATATTTTCACGCGGAGTTTCAGAAAAGAAGAGCATATATGGGTAATTCCAAAAAAAATAGTGGCGTTCTGCAAAATATCCTGAACTGGACCGAAAGGGCTGGCAATGCCCTGCCCCACCCTGCCACTCTTTTTGCTCTGTTTGCACTTGCTGCATTGCTGTTTTCGGCGCTGGGACATTGGTTGGGATGGGAGGTGATCCATCCGGGTACCAAAGAGATTATCCGACCCGTGAACCTTCTGTCGCACGACGGATTACACCGGATTTTGCTTGAGATGGTAGACAACTTTACCGGTTTTGCTCCCCTGGGAATCGTCCTGGTGGCCATGCTCGGAATTGGTATCGCAGAGCAGAGTGGACTGATCCAGGCCATCATCAGGCTTCTGGTGCTGAATGCACCGGGTAAGCTTCTAACATTCGTCATTGTATTTGCAGGAATCCTATCCAATGTCGCTTCCGATGTGGGATATGTATTGTTGATTCCTCTGGCAGGAGTTATATTTCTCGCAGTGGGCAGGCACCCGGTGGCAGGCATGGCTGCCGCATTCGCCGGAGTTTCAGGAGGATTCAGCGCAAACCTGGCACTGGGTACGGTGGATCCCCTGCTGGCAGGTTTATCCACCGAAGCGGCCCAAATCCTCGATCCGGCCTATGAAGTGAATCCAACAGCCAACTACTTTTTTATGGTGGCCTCCACATTCATAATTGCATTCACAGGCACATTTATCTCGGAGCGGGTTATTGAGCCCAGGCTCGGCATATACAAAGGAGAGATCAGCAAGCAGGAACAGTCATTTGAGAAGCTTTCGAAAAAGGAAAAGAAGGGATTGCTGATGGCGCTGTTTGCCCTCCTAGGGATCGTAGCCTTTACGCTGATCGGAGTCATCCCTGAGAATGGGTTTTTCCGGGGATCAGACGGTGGATTGTTAAGCTCTCCCCTGATCCGGGGTGTGGTGGCCATGCTTTTTGTTACTGCCGGCGGGATGGGACTTGCTTACGGATTTACCACAGGGACTTTTAAAAATGATGCCGATGTGATCAATGGCATGGCCGGTTCCATGAAGACCCTGGCCACTTACCTGGTACTGGTATTTTTTGCGGCCCAGTTTGTGGCCTATTTTAAATGGAGCAACCTGGGCATCATCCTGGCTGTAAAAGGGGCCGGACTTCTTATGTCGGCAAATATCGGGCTGATCCCCCTGATGATCCTCTTTATCCTGCTGTCTGCAGCCATTAATATGCTGATGGGCAGCGCCTCGGCCAAATGGGCCATCCTTGCCCCCATCTTTATCCCTATGTTTATGATCATGGGTTACTCACCGGAACTTTCGCAGGTAGTATACCGCATTGGCGATAGTGTAACCAATGTGATCTCACCCATGATGAGCTTCTTTGCACTGATCATTGCCTTTATCCAGAAATATGATCCCAAAGCCGGGATCGGCACCATCATAGCCACCATGGTACCCTATTCCATGGCCTTCCTGCTGGTGTGGATTGTGCTTCTGGTGATCTGGCTGCTGATTGGTCTTCCCCTGGGTCCAGATGCCGGGATTCATTACACTCTTCCGGCATAAACCTTATTCAGGATATGAACAGGATTGTGTAACTTTATTTTCATCATACTCACAATGAAAATCGAATGATAATATGGTAAAGAGAATTCTGGTCACCCCTTTTCAAAAATTTGTCCGCATTGAAAGTTTAAGTGGTATGCTGCTGTTTGGTGCCACTGTGCTGGCATTGATCCTGGCCAATTCTCCGCTGGCGGAGCAGTTCCACTCCCTCTGGCAATACAAATTTGGGGTCAGTACATCCGGGTTTGAACTTATCAAGCCCCTGATTCTATGGATCAATGACGGTCTGATGGCTATATTCTTCTTTATCATCGGGCTTGAAATCAAACGGGAACTGCTGATAGGAGAATTGAACTCCACAAAAAAGGCGTCTTTTCCAATGTTTGCTGCCATCGGGGGCATGGTGGTTCCGGTACTTATTTACCTGATCCTGAACAACAATCCTGAAACCTCAAGTGCCTGGGGCATTCCCATGGCCACAGATATCGCTTTCTCCCTGGCCATTATGATGCTCCTGGGGAAAAGAGTGCCCCTGGGTCTGAAAATATTTCTCACTGCCTTCGCCATTGTGGACGACCTGGGTGCTGTGATGGTGATTGCAGTCTTCTACAGTGAATCGATCAAATGGTCGCTGATCGGCATTGCGCTGCTCCTTCTTGCCATACTCTTCATCCTCTCTTACAAGAGAATATATGCTAAAGGGCTCATCCTGGTATTCGGTATTGTGATCTGGGTACTTTTCCTGAAGGCAGGGATCCATCCCACCATTGCAGGTGTACTGCTCGCTTTTACAGTACCCATCAGGCAGAGAATCGGGATGAACACCTACATCGAAAAGCTGTGCGACATTGTGGATGACATCCAGGATGCAGGCGATTCCGAGACACCCCTCCTTTCAAAAAGCCAGATAGAGGGGATTGATAATTTGGAAGACTGGACCGAGAAGGTGCAATCGCCGCTACAGCACCTGGAACACAGGCTTCATAACTGGGTGGCTTTTCTGATTATGCCCCTGTTTGCTCTCTCCAATGCCGGGGTTTCATTTAGTGGAGATGCGAACCTGGACACTTTCCTGGGTGGAGTTATTGTGGTAAGTCTGGTGGCAGGAAAGCTTCTGGGGATCACCCTCTTTTCCTGGTTGGGCATCAAACTAAAGCTTGCCGAGCTCCCTGATGGAGTGAATTTCACTCAAATCATTGGTACCGCTTTGCTTGCAGGCGTGGGGTTTACCATGTCCATATTTGTGGCAAACCTGGCCTTCTTCGGCAATGAGGTACTCCTCGATTCTGCCAAGGCGGGCATCCTGGTCGGATCACTTATTGCCGGTTTGTCTGGTTACCTGGTGTTGCGCTTAGGTAAGCAAAAGAGAA
>JAGLPR010000215.1 GCA_023137255.1 Bacteroidales bacterium
GCCAACCTGAACAAAGCAGTGGAAGGTTCTTCCCTCGAAGGAAAGAGCATCGAAGAGATTTTTACCGATATTTCTTCTGAGTCGGCTGCTGTAAGAAATAACGGGGGAGGTTTTTTCAACCACAACCTCTACTGGTCGGTGATGGGACCGGGCGGTGGCGGAGAACCCACAGGTGAACTTCTGGCGGCCATCAATGGTGCCTTCGGATCATTTGCCGATTTCAAGTCGCAGTTCAGCACTGCTGCAGCCACCCGTTTCGGATCGGGCTGGGCATGGCTGGTGAAGAAGGCCGACGGCTCGCTGGTGGTGACTTCCACTCCCAACCAGGACAATCCGCTTATGGACCTGGCAGAGGTTAAAGGAACTCCCTTACTGACCATCGATGTGTGGGAACACGCATATTATCTGAATTACCAGAACCGCAGGCCCGAATATGTGGATGCATTCTGGAACGTGATCAACTGGGATGAAGTTTCCAGCCGGTTAAAAGCATAGAGAGTAAACGTTTAGCAGTTTAGTTATCATTAGTTAGTTGGTTATTTGTGCGGGGCGCTTCTGTGGTGGAAGCGCCTCTTTTTTTATATTCATGTAAATTGTTTGTTTTTCGATCTTTCTATTGTTTGTTTTTCGATCTTTTTGTTTAACTTTGAGGAAAACATGGGCGCATGAACAGACAACTGACCCCTCGGCAATTGGGAAAGAAACTAAAAAGTATCCGGGTGGAATCCGGTTTTTCGCAGGAGGATATCGCCAGGATGCTGCAGATCTCCAGGTCATCGGTGGTGCAAATTGAGAAAGGGAACCGACAAATCTCAGCCATTGAATTAAGCATGCTTTCGGAAGCCCTTGGTTTCTCTGCAGATGAGTTCCTATCGGCAGAGTATGAGACTTCGACTACCATGGCTGTTGTCGAAGAACCAGAGCTTGAGACAGAAATGGACGTGATGCGCGATTCGGTGCCAAAATTGAAAAGGGCAAAGCTCGAAACAGTGATTCTTTATATCACTGGTAAATGTGGTGCCCTGCCAAGAATGGATGTCAACCTGCTTATTAATCTGCTCTATTTATGTGATTTCAACCATTATGAGCTCCATGAGGAACAGCTTACCGGCCTGCTCTATACCAAGCAGGCATTTGGTCCCTCCCCAGAAAATATCTCCGGGATCCTGAAAGAGATGGAAAAGGCAGGCAAATTACAGAGGTTCAAAAGTAGTTACAAAGGTATCCCACTTATAAAGTACCTGCCCAGTATTCACGCCAACCTGATGAAACTAGACGCAGCTGAAAAAGAGGTGATTGACCGGGTGCTTGAGCAGTTCTCTCACTGGCCTGCCAATGCACTTAATGCCTATACCCGGGAGGAGATGCCTCTGAGGGCAACGAAACAGGGAGAAGAGATCAGCTATGAGTTGACGTTCTACAGGAGATCTCCCCATTCTGTCAGGATCTATGATGATGACTGGTATGAATCATGATTTTTGATGAGATCATAGAATTCCGGAAGGATCTGAAAAAACTGACAAAAAGATACAGAAGTATTCCAGAAGATCTCAAGGCAGTTAAAAAGAACCTCGACGCCGAACCTGATGCAGATCCACCATATAGCTTCAGAATAGAAGGTCTGAAGTTAAAGACCTGCATTATAAAAGTGCGTAAAATAAGTTGCAGAAGCCTGAAAACAAAAGGAGTAAATTCCGGACTCCGATTAATCTATGCCTACTTCAAAGAGGAATCCAGGATTGTGTTTGTTGAACTTTATCACAAAAGTGACAAGCCAATGGAAGACCGGGACCGCATCCTGAAATATTTCAAATAGCCGCTTTCAGCTTACGCCTTTTACCTTTTACCTTCCATCTTTTCTGAGTTCCCTTCTTTCAAACAGAACAAAACTCGCCAACTTCAGATACTCCATTACTACATCCTGGATGTCATTCCTGCTCCTCCACCACTTTTCGGCATCAAAGTCAGTGTAGCTGCTTGGACTGCAATAAAGAGCAACCGGCTCTTCAAAAGGTGAAAACGCGGCTTCGAAGATCTTGAATGCCCGACGGGTGTGATCGGCGGAGGAGACCAGGAGCAGTGTATCAATGCCGCTCCGGGTGAACAGGTAATCTCTGGTTATCTCAGCTTCCATCCGGGTAGAGGTGGCATCGCCGGACAGGATCACAATGCTGTCGGCCGGAATTCCCATGGTGATCAGGGCATCGAGGACCTGTGTGGTGTTGCTGATTATCTGAACGCCTCTCTCTTCCAGGGTTCTGTAAGCACCCATCCCTTCCTCAACAATCCATACCTTTCCTGCTACGTTCTCGTGGTAGAGGTCCGCTGTCTGCAGCACCCTTTCGGAGATGCTGCCCATGAGCAGGATCATTGCATCGGCATGCACCGGATTGTCCGCTTTTACCAACCAGGTCCCGGCCTTCCGGCAGCTTCCCACTGCCAGCAGCAGGATCACCAATATCACACCCAGCTTGTAAATCCAGGATCTCATAACTCTGTGTCGTTTAAACTGCGGCTGCTTCCACCTCCTTAAAGACTCTGGTGAGGTTTCCGCCCCAGATTTTTTTGATCTCGCCAGCCGAATAACCCCTCCGTACCAGCTCCAGGGTGATGTTGCCCATCTGGCTCACATCAAAGCAGTCTTCCAGGGCCCCTCCCCCGTCAAAGTCGGTGCCAATACCCACGTGGTCAATACCAATCAGCTCCACCATATGATCGATGTGGTCCACCGCATCGCTCACAGTGGCCATCTCCCTGGGGAAATCCCTGTCCACCCCATACCAGTCGACGATAAAGGTCTCTTTTCCTGCCTCATCCAGTTCATAATAGCTGCCGTGCTTTTCCCTCACCGCCGCACGCGCCGAGTCGCGCTGCGGATTTGGAGCGGGCGTAAGCACATAAGCACTTAAAATACACATCTGGATCACCCCGCCATTCTCCTTCAGCTTCAGCAGCATCTCGTCGGACAGGTTCCGGGGATTGTCGCACATGGCCCTTGCACAGGAGTGTGAGGCAATGATGGGCG
>JAGLPR010000216.1 GCA_023137255.1 Bacteroidales bacterium
TTAAAGAAAATGAGGAACTGCCGCATATTACCGGGAACCATGAGCTTGTTGTATGGGATCCAGGTCTTCTGGGTCTCGAAATCCATTTTTGATTCAAGCTCCTCCTTATAATAGCCGTACCATTCTTCGGGAGCTGTTTTCCTGTCGGTCGTAAATTCACCGTATTCATTTATATCCATGGCTTCGATCACCTGGAGGATGTCGTCGGGATTGGTATTCCCACAGGTCACACATTCGCTCTCAGAAGCATCTACCCTTTCTGCCAGCTGTTTGAAGTAGGCGATACCTTCGATGGGATTTCCCGAATAAACAGGGTATCCCCCACGATCCAGCACCAGCAGGTGATCAAATTGTTTGAACAGGTCGGAAGAAGGTTGGTGAATATTGGCCAGGACCAGCTTGCCGCTCAGGACCTGTTCCTTCAATAGTGCGACCACATTTTCAGAGTCAACGGAAGATAGACCGGATGTGGGTTCATCCACAAAAAGGATATGTGGTTCCCGGATCAACTCAAGGGCAATGTTCAATCGTTTTCGCTGGCCCCCACTGATGAACTTATTCAATGGTGATCCAACCTTGAGATCCCTTGCCTCATAAAGTCCCAGGTCATTGAGAACGTTATTGACGGCCTCATTGATCTCCTCTTGTGTATAGCCGTCGAGACAGAGCTTGGCATTGAAATAAAGATTCTGATACACAGTGAGTTCCTCTATGAGCAGATCATCCTGGGGTATATATCCGATCATTCCTTCCAGTTCATTGGCTTCCTCCACCAGGTGGTGACCGTTGATATAGATATCTCCCCCGTCGAGTTTGAGATTGCCGTTGAGCACCTTTAGCAGGGTTGATTTCCCTGCTCCACTTCCACCAATAATCCCCACCAGCTGACCTGATCTTCCATGGAAACTGAATTGCTGGATGCCATTGGGAGAATTCTTGAAATGGAATTCAATGTTCTTGGCCAAAAAATCCACTGCGTGTCCATCTGTATACCTGATATATCCGGAAACGATATCCGAATAATAGATAGGCGAGATGCCCTCGCCCTTGATGGCACTCCCACGGGTCATAAGGTAAACATGCCGTGGGAATATATATTTGCCGTTGTTCTCCAACCTGGCTTTCCCCACATACTGGAATAGGTACGTGTCGGCCCTCATAATTTTAAGGACAAAGATCTGCCCTGACAGGTTATCCTTCTGTATATGCCTCATCTCCTCATCTTGGAAGCCAGGATCATTACTGACGATGAGCAACCATTCCCTGTTTGGGACATTGTAGAACTTATCGATAATAAAGGAAGTACAGTTCTCGTACTCCTCTTCAGTGATCAGCAGACCATCTGATATTGTTCGCACAGCATCAGCAATGGTATCCAATTCACTCGATCCAGACGTCGAGGAATCTTTAAAATACTTGGAAAAACTGATCAGGCTGAGCAGTATCAAAAACCTGTGCTTGATATGAAGTTCTTCAACTATCTGGTTGCAGATCCCAAGGATCTTTACAGACAATACAGATAGCTTTTTACTGTCTTTTCCTTTCTCGTGTTTCTCGAGATCTTTAGAATACTCATCAAAAATGACCAGGTATTTGTCAGCGAGCTTCTGGCTGAATTGCTGGATCAGGAACGTTTCCACAAAATTCCGGGCCAGTACACGCACAACCTCCCTGTTGATGCTAACCATGATAGCAAATAGCCTCATCAGGGAGTTCAGCATGGATTCATTCATGGGCCGCGAAATTATCTAGATTGTTTCAAGGTAGGGAATATCATCTTAAGACAACCCCTGTTTTTTTCAGACTTCTCAAAAATCATCATGCCACCATGGGTGTCCATGATCATCTGGGAAAGCGCCAGTCCAATACCCATGTTAAGGTTCAGTGCACTCTCGCCGTGCGAAAAGTGGCTGGAAAGAATATCAAATAAAGCATCAGAATAGTTTACACCCTGGTCTGCTACATAACAGGTCAACCGGCCTTCATCAACTGTGGTATCGATAACGATCTCACCTTCCTCCTCCGTATGTTCTTTGGCAAATTGGATCATGCTCACAAGACAACTGACCAGCAGGGCAGAATCGCCATTCACATTGTCATCAGATACATTCAGATCCCTTTTTAAAGTGATTCCCTGCTCTTTCAATTCTTCACTGGTTTCGATTGCACTGAACTGGATCACCTGTTTGAAGGAAACCTTGCTTTGCTTCAATTCAAATCCAGGGGATTTAAGAACTGAGATCTGTTTGGCAAGAAGGGAGAACTGTTCCAGTTTAAACACTGAATTATCCAGGATATTGACCACATCGGAGAGCTCATCACCTTCGATCTTATTCTTAAGGAGATGCAGCGTGCCCATGATCCGGTTGAGTGGGGTACTGATCTCATTGCAGATGGAATTGATGATTTCAGATTTGAGCCTGTCCATATTCAGCAGCTCCTCCATCATTTCCCTATTTTTTTTCCTGAGATGATACACCTCCAGAGAACTGTTGATGGATTGGCGGATCTCATCGGACTGCATGGGTTTTTTGATATAACCATGGATGCGGCCTTTATTAATCGCCTCAATAACTATTTCTGTATCGGTATAGGCTGTAAGCAAGTATCTCCTGATATCAGGGTACTTCTCGGCAACGATCTCAAGCAATTCGGTTCCTGTCATTTCCGGCATTCGCTGGTCGGATACCAGCACCTGTACCTCTTTCTCTTCCAGTATCTTCAGAACTTCTTTGGGATCCTCGGTCAGGATGAGGTTAAAATCATTACTGAAGGTTGCTTTAAACAACTCCCGATTTACGAGAACATCATCCACATACAGCACCGTTGGCTTTTCCTGTGCCATATTTACAGATTA
>JAGLPR010000217.1 GCA_023137255.1 Bacteroidales bacterium
GCCCTTTCCATGCTGTGCCAGTAAAGCTTGCTTCCATCGGGAGAGAAGAAAGGTACGCGGTCGTATCCGGGCATCCCTTTAGTCAGGTTGCTGGTAAGCCCGCTTTCCAGGTCGTACAGGTAGATGTCAGAATCGGTGCTGAAGGTGTATTCCACACCGCCCATTTTCTTGCAGGTGTAGGCAATACCCCGGCTGTCGGGGGTCCAGGCCAATTCCTCCAGGCCACCGAAGTTCATTGGAGATTCGTAAGGTTCCCCTTTCATAATGTCTTTTCCACCGGAAATCTTTTTTCCGTTAAAATCAGCCACAAAAATATGACTGTAGGCACCATCTTCCCAGGTGTCCCAGTGCCGGTACATCAGGTCGGAAATGATTCTGGCATCGGATTGAGGAAGATCGGGATACAGATCCTGGGTGGTCCGGTCAATCTGCACATCCCGGGTATAAAGTGCGCTGTTTCCTGTGGGGGAAAAGATCAGTGAGTTGATCCCTCCTTCAATATTTGAGATCTTCTGTTTATTACCACCATCCGGGTCCATTACCCAGGCCTGTACCTCACCGGAAACGGAAGAGAGGTATACAATTCGATCTCCTTTGGGATGCCAGATGGCATTGAATTCATTCTGAGGCGTTTCGGTTAGCTGCACCTTCCCCGACCCATCGGCATTCATCACAAACAGCTCCCGGTTGCTGCGGTTCAGTTCAATGCTGTAATAGCTTACCCCGTACAGGATCTTTTGGCCGTCAGGAGAGACCTGCACATCACCCAGTCGTCCGAACGACCAGAGTACTTCGGGTGTCATGATATCGGTGGCGAGGGTCATCTGATTTTTGGTGATCAGGGGAGATTCGTTCTCCTGTTGAACCGTAACCTGGCAGGAGAAAACAGATCCGGCCAGCATGGTAAGCAGAATGATTTTTTTCATAGAATATCAGGTTTGAAGGTCAAATGTATGAAATATTGCTCAAGAGCACCAGAAGGTGCAATCTAACATCTTCATGGGAGGTCCTGGAGGTTGACAAAGAATTTTTTCTTAGTAACTTTGATAATATGTGAAATTATTAATACTCAAATGTTAATTTAAATATACCAGGAATGAGAGCAAGCTATTTCATGAAGGCTACAGTCGGGGTGTTGTTGATCTCTTTCATTGTGGTTGGCTGCAAGAAGGAAGATGTAAGCCCCGATTTTCAAAAGATGACGTTCGACGGCCAGGAAGTTCTGGATAAGCTTCCGGCTGGACTCACAAACTCTGCGGATGACTATGCGAAGGAGTGTATCTCCATGATCAACAGCGCTCTGGATATGTCCGAATTCATAGACGACATGGATGTGCCTGAGGATGCAGAGAAAGCGGCTAAAAAGGGATCGGGCGACACCTGGTCATGGAGCATTTCTGTTCAGGGGTACCTATATACTTTTTACTGGACCTACAGTGAAGATAACGTCAAACATTATTGGACCATGGAGATCCAGGTGGATGGTGGTACCAAGCACGCGTACATACAGGCGTGGGAAAACAAGGATGGCTCAGGGGGAGAGGTGAAGTATAATTTCAACTGGGTTGCTGCTGTATACGGATCCACCGAATACGAAGATATATTCTGGACCTACAACTGGACCCTGGATGGGGCTGGCAATTACCACTTCATCATGACCTGGGATTCAGGCTATGGAGCAGACGGTTACTACCTCACCTACGAAGTGGTGGTGAATGACGACGGATCGGGTTCTATTGAATACTGGCTCATGAATGAGCTGGTTTATGAGATGGAGTGGGATGCCCTGGGGAACGGAACGTGGACCTATTATTCCGGGGGAGTGGAGATGACGTCCGGATCGTGGAGTGCAGCGTGACCGATGTAGGTTAATGGTCCTCCAGAATCTCTTTCAGCAGGGTGACTTTTTCCGGTTCAGCAATCAGCCTTTCCCACGACCAGATGACCACACCTCCTGAGGGTGGTTTAAGAGCCTGTTCCACTGTTTCGCTGAACTCATCCAGGTCAAATTCGGTATTCAGGTAGGCTTTCCCCACCTGGATGCTTGGAATGACCGGACTGCCTGTCTTCAGGTAAATCTCATCGGTAATGTCGTGAATCCAGGGTGGTTCCTGTTTAACCATATGGGCATAGGTCATGGGGGAGAGCATGTCCACATGCTCTGAAAGGGCATTGATATCCTGTCCGGCCACCCGTTTGATCCCCCCATCGAAATCCTCTTCACCCCAGGGAACCAGATGGATGTTAACCAGGATATCTGGTTTCTCCTCCCTGGAGGCTTCGGTAATCTCCTCTACCATGGAGGTGATCAGTCCACAGCGCCACCGGGTCCACTCATCGCTGTGGGACTCCAGTATCCAGTCGGCCTTTTCTTTCACACCGATTAATGAGGAGGGAACTGCAGTACCTGTCTCTGTCTGAAAATGGTCAATGCAGACTGAATCAAAACATGAGATTGGCAGCGAGGCCGGATCGCGGCCGGGGTAGACCTTCTCCCAGTAAACAAAATGGCGGATAAAATCGATACTGATGCCGTCGGGCCGGTGATTGCGGACTATCCGCCGCGCCTTCTCCACCACCTGATGTCGATATCCCTCCCTGGATGGACAGACAAACTCGACCCACTCCTCTGCAGCAGCCTCTCCATCGCGGTTGATGGCGGCAAGATCCGGGGAGTGAGCCAGGGTATCCGGATTGAAAAAGACGGGAAAGATGACAAAGGTGGAGATATTATGATCACTGGCCTCACTCATAAACTCCTGGTCAGAAATAAGATCCAGGCTGCAGAACCCGGTGTTGATGCCCAGTTCGTTCCACCGCTCAAACAACTGATCGTAAGGGCCGGAATGCTCATAGATCTTTGCTCCGATCAGTAAGGATTCAGGTTTTGGAGTACAAGCGGGGAACATGTAGAGGATCAGGAACAGAAGGGAGAAGAGCTGTTTTCTCATGTCAGGAAGAATTGTGTTCCATAAATATAGTGTTAACTTTCAGATTCTATGAACCGTAAACTGGCATTGATCACAGGTGCAGCATCCGGACTGGGCTATGAGTTTTGCAGACTTCTGGCAGCCGATGGATATGACCTGGTGATGGTTGACAGGGACCGGGAGGGTCTGGAGCAATCGGCCAGCAAACTGCAGCAAAAATCCGGTGTTACCATACAATCCTATGTGAAGGACCTTGGAAGGAACCATGCAGCTGGTGAGCTTTACAAGGAGGTGGAAGATCGGGAGTTTGATATCCTGATCAACAATGCGGGATTCGGACTCTATGGTCATTTTGCCAATACAGATTGGGAGATCGAAGAGACCATGCTTCATCTGCATGTGCTTACCCTGACCCATCTGACCAAACTTTTTCTTCAAAAGATGATCAGGAGGGGATCGGGCCGTATCATGAATGTATCCTCCATGGCAGCCTTTCAGCCCTGCCCGACCATGTCGCTCTATTATGCTTCCAAAGGCTACATGCTCTATTTTTCAGAGGCGGTAGCCAACGAAGTGAAAGGAACCGGGGTCACCGTTACGGTGCTGCTTCCGGGTCTGTTTAATACCAATTTTGCCCGCACCGCTGCCATGAATTCCGGATCGGCAGAAAGGCAGGAGAAAGCGGCCAATTCCACGGTGGAACAGGTGGCAAAAAAGGCCCTGAAAGGGATGATGAAGGGAAAGATCCGGGTCATCCCCGGTTTCTCCAACAAACTGATGGTACTGCTACCCCGTTTCCTGCCCAGGAATTTTGTATTGTCTGCCCTACGGAGGATCCAGGAGCGGTTGAGACAGTAGCCGCGGTTTTGATGCAGTTGACTGGTGACTGATTTTACCTTATTTTTAATTATTCACCAAAAACTGATCCTTATGAAACGCTCCTTCATCGTTATTGTGGTTATACTCCTGGGCATGGCCCTTCAGGCACAGGACAAAGGAACCAAGGATATCCTTTCACTTTCGGGCCGCTATGCTTTGCCAGGAGAGTATAAGGAGGTCTATGCAGGCGAAGCCACGGAAATCGGGATGCTGAATGCGCTTACTTACGGGTTCAAGCTGGCACCGAGGACCATGTTTGCCATCAATGTGAACCATTTTTACTTCAATGTGAAGGATGAAGCAGAGATGCCTCTGGGGATTGCCAGTCCCATAGTAATCAACGGTTTTATTCTGCGCACCGGGATTGTCCAGGAGGTGGGGGATGCAGGGAAGCTCCAGTTGCTGATCGCTCCCAGGCTGATGTCCGATTTTAAGAACCTGGACGGGAACAGCTTCCAGTTGGGAGCCGTGGTCAGTTATGAGAAAGCTTATTCCGGCGATTTTTCTTTGGGATTCGGAGGCATGTACAACCAGGAATTTTTCGGGCCCTATTTTGTTCCCCTGATCCTGCTTAACTGGCAGGCCTCTGATAAGTGGTTCATCGAGGGGATGTTGCCGGTGACTGCCAAAGTGCACTACCGGGTAAATGAGGGACTGGATGTGGGATTTAACCACTTTGGTCTGATCACCACCTACTACCTGGGGCATGAGGATTATGCGGGAGATTATATGGAGCGGCAAAGCATTGATCTCTCCCTCTTTGCCAGGCAGAGACTGTTTGGGAATATTTTCGTGGAGGGAATGGTGGGACGTACTTTCGGAAGGGGCTATAAGCAGTATGCCGGCGATCAGAAGGTCGATTTTGCTATCCCGCTGGTAACCTTCGGGGATAACCGCACTGTCAAAAATGTAACTTTCAAGGATGGAATGATCTTTACCCTGAAGCTGATCTTTAATGTGAAGGTGCCTTAGGATATGCTGGGTGTGGAATTGCATTCCAGAATGATTATCTTCAGGTAACAATAAATACTGAATCACATCATGCAGTTCACCCATTTGAAAACCCTCAGGATCCTGACTATTTTCCTAGCCCTGTCCCTTTCCATTGTCTCTATAGCAGGGGCGTTCTTCCCATCCACCTATGAAAGGGACAGCGTCTCCATGGCTGCCCAGGGGATAGGGCAGGACCTGGTGGATCTGTTTGTGGGAGTGCCGCTCCTGCTGGTGACGTTTTTCTTCGCTGCAAAGGGAAACAGGAAAGCGGCTCTTCTCTATGCGGGTACCCTGGGATACATCATGTATTCGTTCATTATCTATTGCTTTGGCGTTCACTTCAACCAGTTCTTCCTATTCTATTGCCTGACTCTGAGTTTGTCACTCTATGCATTTATCCTGGTCTTTTCGGACCTGAAACAGCAGAAGGTGGAGCGCTGGTTTGAGCATGCACCTGTGAAACTGATTTCGGTCTATATAAGCTTTGTGGCCCTGGTATTTTATGTGCTCTGGCTGAAATCGCTGGTCCCGGCCATCATCCACAACGAGATTCCCAAAGAGGTTTCAGATTATAACCTGCTGGTGAATCCGGTACATGTGATCGATCTGGTGTTTGCCTTGCCAGGACTCATCATCGGTTCTGTACTGATCTGGAAAGAGAAAGGTGTGGGATTTATCATCTCCTCGCTGGCACTGGTGTTTATGGTTTTGCTGACCCTGGCACTGGCGGCGATGGTCCTTGTACTAATGGTCAGGGGAATTAGTGAGGACTTTACAGTAGCCATCGTATTTGGTATACTCTCGATCACCAGTGTGACCATGTTGATCCTTCTTTTCCGGAAAATGAAATCAAGTTCCATTACCTGAAATACATCTTATGCGCAGATTCATCTCTCTTCTTCTTGGTACTGTTGTTTGTGGTGTTATGATGGCGCAGGAGCCGGTAGTGATGAACTGGACCCTGGAGTATGGATCTAAAGATGATCCGGGAAAGCTGAGACAGGTGGAAGCCAATGTGCCAGGGGCTGTACAGCTTGATATTGCCAGGGCAGAGGGATATGCTCCTTATTATTATGCAGATAACTGGAGGGATTACCGCTGGATGGAGGATCGTGAATTCGTGTATGTGGCCAGTTTTATCAAGCCTAAACTTGATAATGGACAGCGCCTCATTTTCCACGCCCTGGGCATCGATTACCGATTTGAGATCAGTTTGAATGGAAAGATGGTGCTTCAGCAGGAGGGGATGTTTACACCGGTCCGCCTCGATCTGACTTCCTCTCTGCAGGTGCAGAATGAACTTAGAATCAAAATATTTCCCATTCCAAAGAAGCACTCCGAGCCTGAGGATCGCTCTCAGGCATCGGCCTCCTTTAAACCTGCTGTCAGTTACGGGTGGGACTGGCACCCCCGACTGGTGCCCAGCGGAATTTGGGACGATACCTGGCT
>JAGLPR010000218.1 GCA_023137255.1 Bacteroidales bacterium
CTGGATAAAGCTTTCATCAGGGTAGAAGCTGTGGGCAGAGAGCTTGAAGGGTGCAGGATGGCCTGGAAACTGAAGGATTCTACCGGCAACCTGACCGATATGGCTTACCTCATTCCCTACAACGGCAAAGGAGTACTCTACAGCGAGGTGTCCGACCCTGTTTTGTGGTGGCCGCACGACCATGGCGATCCCTACCTCTATTCCTACACCCTTGAACTGACCGACAGGTATGGTAATTTGCTGCAAACCCTGGATGACAAGATCGGTTTCAGGAGGGTGAAGCTGTTGATGAATGAGGGCGCGTGGGACGAACCCGCGGGTTTTCCTAAATCGAGGAGTGTGGCTCCCATCCAGGTGGAGATCAACGGGAGAAAAATATTTTGTAAAGGGACCAACTGGGTGAATCCGGAGATTTTCCCTGGGATCATTACCTATGAAAGGTATGCAGAGCTTATAGATCTTGCCCGGGAGGCCAATTTCAATATGTTCAGGGTCTGGGGAGGAGGTATTGTTAACAAGGAAGCTTTTCATGACTTATGTGATCAAAAAGGGATCCTGGTGTGGCAAGAGTTCCCGCTGGCCTGCAACAACTATGAAGATGATCCCGGATATCTGGAGGTACTCGAAAGGGAGTCGGAATCGATCATCAGGCGCATCAGGGAACATCCATCGCTGGCCATGTGGTCGGGGGGCAATGAGCTTTTCAATTCCTGGAGTGGGATGACCGATCAATCGCTGGCGCTCAGAACATTGAACCGGAAATGCCTGGAATTGGACCCTTATACCCCTTTTATAAGCACCTCGCCGTTATTTGGGATGGCACATGGACATTACGTCTTCCGTGATCCGGAAACAGGAGAGGAGGTATACTCCACCATGAACCGGGCACACAATACTGCCTACACCGAGTTTGGAATGCCTGCCCCATCCCGCATGGAGATCCTGGAGGCAATCATGCCGGGAGATGAGTTGTGGCCACCCAAACCAGGCACCTCCTGGGAGAGCCACCATGCCTTCAATGCCTGGGTAGGAGACACCTGGCTGATGCCGGAGATGATTGAGGGATATTTTGGAAAGTCGCGCAGCCTGGACGAGCTGGTTGAACAGGGACAGATGTTGCAGAGTGAAGGGTATAAAGCCATTTATGAAGAGGCAAGACGTCAGAAACCATACTGTTCCATGGCCCTGAACTGGTGTTTCAATGAACCGTGGCCCACTGCGGCCAACAACAGTATCATCAACTGGCCCAACTGGCCCAAACCAGGTTTCTATGCGATAAAGGATGCATGCCGTCCTGTGCTGGCAAGTGCCCGCAACTTCAAACTCACCTGGAGCAGGGGGGAGCTCTTTTCAACTCAGCTCTGGATGCTCAATGACCTGTATGAATCCCTGGAGAGGGGAGTGATGAAAGCCACCCTTGTGTCGGGAAAAAAGTACCTCGAACTGGGTAGCTGGGAATTTGGAGGTGCCGCTCCAAACACCAACCTGGAGGGTCCTGTATTGAAGGCTGAATTACCCCCATGGAAAACTGGCGGTTTTACACTCCTGCTGGAGGTGGAGGGACACCCTGATTATAGTTCTCAATATACTTTTCTTCTGGCTGACTAAAAAGCAATTGCACCAGTAGGTTTCAGGAGATGTTCCTGGCAAAGATCTTGGAACGCCGGTGCTGTCTGCGTTCAAAATAACGCCACGTATTCTGTACCTTGATGTTTTCGGCCAGCTCACCGTTTGATTCGGCATATTTGATCCCAGTATTTATAGCGGCCTGGGTAAGGTGGGTCATAAACACAGCATTTACTCCTTTGCCCTGGTATTCAGGAAGAACACCTGTGAGCAGGGTGTCGATCCGTTCCGGATTTCGCATGGCTCTTCTGAGGTGGAACCAACCCAGGGGTAACAACCTTCCTTTTGCTCTCTGCAGCGCTTTCGACAGGGAAGGCATGGAGATCTGAAATCCCAGCACATTGTTGTGTCTGTCAATCACTGCAGATACGTAATCGGGTTTAATAAAGCCAAAAAACCTTTTTACAAAATAGGCAATCTGTTTTTCAGTGAGTGTGGTAAAACCATACAGGGGTTTATAGGAGGCATTGATCACCCGGAACACAGGATCGGCATAAGGGAGCATATCTTTGGTCTTTTTTACTTCCAGGATATGCAGCCCATAGCGCTTCTTGATCAGGTTGCTGATTTTCATAATCTTCGCTGGAACTTCATGTGGAACTTTAAGTTCATACTCCACATACTGGATCTCACTTTCAAATCCCAGCTGTTTCAGGTGGTCAGAATAGTAGGGATAATTGTAGCAGCCAGCGAAGGTGGGTATCTCCTCAAAACCGCTGACCAGCATTCCCTGCCTTTCAAAGGTGGTAAAGCCCATGGGGCCAATAATCCGGTCCATCCCTTTGCTTGCGGCCCACTTTTCAATCCTTTCAAACAGGCTCCTGGTCACCTCCGGATCATCAATGGTGTCGAACCAGCAGAACCGGGCATCCTTTTTGTTCCACTGTTCAATATAGTGGTGGTTAATGATCCCGGCGATCCTGCCAGCCGCTTTCCCATCTTTATATGCCATCAAAAAGAGGGTGTCGCAGTGCTCAAATGACGGATTCGACTTACTGCTTAAAGTGGTCATTTCCCCTTTAAGCAGTGAAGGAACCCAGTAAGGATGATTTTTATAGAGCTTATGGGCAAAGCAAACAAACTGTTTTAGCTTTCTGCGACTATTTACCTCTCTTATCTCTATGGACATCTTTTGGATTATGTTTCCATGGGATACCTGAACAGAGGTTCCGTTTTCATGGCTTTCTCTTTGATGGCTTTAATTTCATTCTCTTCCATGGGACTAAAATCCCGGGCCAGTTCCAGAGCCATGGAGAAGAGGTCTTCATGACCCGGAGGAATGGCTGCAGTGACCGGGTGGGACAGAGTAAACTGAAGTCCCTGGCTGGCCTCTTCCTTATTGGTGAGTGGCTTGTACCATGTCTTCTCATTG
Organism: Bacteroidales bacterium; assembly: GCA_023137255.1. GTDB lineage: Bacteria > Bacteroidota > Bacteroidia > Bacteroidales. The sequence goes on from JAGLPR010000218.1 coordinate 2,999, forward strand.
GTTCTCTCTTCTCCCTCCTCCCAGGGACGCCATGCCATGGCTTTCAGTGCCAGAATCCCCATTTGTTTCTCCCTGGAGCGCTCCATCACCTGTGGTCCGAAATTCCCGGCATACCAGGTGGCAAAATTGAAGGGAAAGAGGATGGTGTCAAAATCAAAACCATCCATCAGTGCCATGGCGGCTTCCACCGAATGGGCAGAAAATCCCAGGTACTTCACCTTGCCTTCGTCGCGCGCTTCTACAAAGGTCTCCAGGGCACCCCCTTTCCCAAAGATGGTATCCACATCTTCCAATGAGGTGACCGCATGCAACTGGTAAATGTCAAAGTGATCTGTGTGAAGATATTTCAGTGACTGCTCCAGCTCTTTCCTGGCTCCCTCTCTTTTTCTTTCACCGGTTTTGCATGCCAGGTATACATCCTTCCTGTACGGTTCCAGGGCCGGACCCAGCATCTCTTCGGCATTTCCGTAAGAGGGGGCCACATCAAAATAGTTGATTCCATTATCGATGGCTTCTTTTACGCGGGCTGCTGCCTGTTCGGTGGTGGCATCTTTGACTACGATTCCTCCGAAACCAATCATCGAAAGCTTAACCCCGGTCTTTCCAAGAGACCTTTTTTCCATTTCCCCTCTTCCTGTTTCACGTACAATGGAGGAGAGATTGGCGGGGAACATACTGAGCAGTGGAACTGACATGGCTGACGCTGCAATGAATTTTCTTCTTTTCATGACTCCATTGTTTCCCGGCAAGATATGAATTTACAGGGTGGGAGTCAAGCAGGTAAGAAGGTGAAAGGATTATTGCACAGCTCCCTGACTCTCTTCCAGTGTCTTATAGAAGTCGGCCATGATCGCCTCTGTGTTGAAATTTTCCCAGATGGTGATTTTGCGACTGTTTTCCGGCTGCTCCACCCATGCATTGTCGATGTAGATGGGACACGGTATTTCAGTGGTTTCGGCCCAGGCAGGATCCTTTACGATGGCTACAGCAGCCATATCGAACAGGGAGCGGAAACATCCGTCCTCCAGGTGCTCAATGTGACGGAACAGGTTCACCGAGTAGTCGCCAAAGCAGGTGAACTGATCCCCGTGCCTTCCGGTCACTGGTTCTTCCACCACCGGACCGAGTCCGGGCATCCTGATGTAGATATTTTTCCGCTTCGCCTTCACTGCATAGGTACCGGATGGTAAGCCATACCGTACTGTGACCATTTCGAAAGGTGCACCGGTTTTCAGAATGTAATTCATGGCGGCGGTGTCGTTGTTGAGGTTGTATTCGCCGGGATCGGGATAATTGGCACCAAGCCATACGATCCGGATCCGCTTGGCAATGGCAGGCTCTTTTTCGAGGGCCAGAGCCACATTGGTTAGTTTTCCAACCGGGAGAAGCACCAGCGGCTCTTTTCGCTTCTTTATGGCTTCTTCAATGATGAAGTCAACAGCTTCGGATCCGTCAAATTCCTGCTGATCCAGCTGCTTCCTGATCTCAGGGAAATTTCCATTGGCTCCTTTGAGCACAGTCACCTTCTCTTTCCATCCCACCAGGTCTACCACCCGTTGAGCCTCCTTTACGTGTTCATCGATCTCACCCCCGCTATGGGTGGCATTTACGGTGATACCCAACACATCAAATGCCTCCTCATTCAGAAGCAGGTAGGCCAGGGCATGCTGGTCGTCCAGTTCGTTGTTGGCATCGGTGTCGAAGATCACGGGTATTCCAGTATCGGAATTACCGGTCTCTGAAGCGCTGGTGCATCCGGCCATAAGAGCAAGGATGATCAGGATTGAAAGTCGGGCAAAGGTGTTTCTCATTTTTGTTGCTTTAGATCAGTTTAATCACTTCTGGCGCGGAATTTACGAAAAAGGAACCAAAGGATCAGGCCGTGGAAAACAATTGTGATGCCCGCATTGAACCAGAAACTGATATCGCTCTCAGCCAGCAGCGCGCGACTGGCCCAGAACAAAGGACTGTATGCCCCGGTCCAGAAAAAGGGCGACGGGAGCATATAGTCCAGTACGGGTCCCAGTAACAGTATCCCAAAACCTTTGGAAATGGCCATCCCCATTACCTTGTTGTCGGCAAAAGCGCCCAGGAAGAGCAACAGGATCAATGACTGGCTTGATATGATGACAGAGATCAGCAAGAGCTGAATCAGATTCAGGGTTCCGGTCAGATCAAGCAGAATCAGGAAGAAGAGGATACATACAAAACTTATGGCCAGTGGAATTCCCAGTCTCAGTTTCAGGTACCCGGCTTTACCTGTGGGTGTGACCGAGATGGCAGTGATGATCCCTCCATCGCGCTCATCCAGCAGTATGAATCCGTATACCATTCCCATCATCATCGGGATCAGCATCAGGAAGAAAGTGCCGGCTTGTCTGTAGTAAGGGGAGAGATCAAGCTTCCATTGCTCCATCACCAGTTCTATGATCCACGGAATAACGAACTGCATCAGGGCCCACAGAATGAATGGTACCACCATACTCAGGATCAGCATGGGGTCTCCTTTTAGCAATTTGTAGTCGTATGAAAGCCTGCGAAGGTTCATTCTGTTTAATTATAAACCAGTTTATTGTTTACTCTGCGCAGGGCATACCTGAAAGCCAGGTAGCCCCAGCCGGTAATAAACAGGAGATCAGTAATCATCCTCCAGGCTGGTAATGGCTCAATGACTCCCAACATGATATCCAGGGAAGCAATGTAGGGCAGGAACAGGAAAGCCGGGTGCTGATCGAGCAGCAGGTAGGGAACTACCGGCAGGCAAAAAAGCATGGAGACCAGCATCTGGATACCAAAGTACTGGTTGATGGTATCTACCCCTGCAGCCAGTCCCAGCCCAAGCATGGCAAAAGTCCCTGCAGTAAAAGTTATGGTAACCAGCAGGAGCATGGTATATGCAGAGAATTTCCAGACAGGAAGGTATACCAGGATGCTCATAACTATTGCAATCAGAGAAAGCGAAAGGGTTTTGGACCAGATATACCTGGAGGGTTCCAGGGGAGTTACAAACAGGCTGTGGATCACCAATTGTTGTTTTTCCAGCAGTACAAGCGCACCAATAAAAAGTACCCCAAGCATGGTGGTGTCGGTGAGAATCATGATCAGGCTGACCATCATTCTGTTCTCCCTGGGAACATTAAAGAGCACAATGATATAGAGGGCAGAAACCACAAAGTAGACCAGCCAGAATCCCTGCCTCCACTGCAGTGCGATCTCCTTTTTCAACAGCTCTTTCATAGCTCGGGTCTCATTTATTGCTTGAGTTGCTGACCGGTGACCCGGATAAAGATCTCCTCCAGTGAGGCCTCCATGGTATGTATGGTAAGGACCTCTCTGGTCTGAAGAATTTCCTGGAACTTCTGGTTGTCACCCAGACTCTGCAGAGGGAACTCCCCGGTGAGAGAAACACCACCTTCGGTGTACTGTACCCTGACCATCTTTTCGCCATGTCTCAGTTTCAAAGCTGAGGTGGAATCAATCACAGGCAGGGTGCCTTCTACCATAAAAGCCAGCCGGTTGCACAGTTCACCGGCATCGTCCATGTGGTGGGTGGTGAGGAAGATGGTGACCCCCTGTTGCTGCAGTTCCAGGATGATGTCCTTCATGATGCGTGCATTTCCCGGATCGAGTCCGGCCGTGGGCTCATCCAGGAAAAGGATGTCCGGTTGGTTCAGCAATGAGCGGATGAAGTTCAGTCTCATCTTCATTCCTTTGGAAAAAGCCGATACCAGGGTATTGCGGTCTTCCGACAAACCGACCATCTCCAGTAGTTCATCCGGGTCGTGTGTGACCGATCTGAAAAAGGAAGCAAACAGCTGCAGGTTCTCCAGTGCGGTCAGTTTCAGGTAGAGGTTGGGAAACTCAAAGGCCACCCCGATCTTCTCATAAAATGAGCGATCCATCTTCTCCAGGTTGGTACCGTTCACCTCCACCGATCCCTGGTAGCCTTTCAACAGTCCGTTCAACACCTTCTGGGTGGTGCTCTTTCCTGCGCCGGAAGGACCCAAAAAGCCGAAAATCTCTCCCCGTTGAACATCAAAACTGAGATCTTTCAGTACCGGCTTGGCCGATCCCGGATAGGAATAGGTCAGGTTTCGAACCTGTATCATTTGAGATTAGTG
>JAGLPR010000219.1 GCA_023137255.1 Bacteroidales bacterium
CCCTCAAATAGAAAATCATCATCGCCGCAGTCGATGTACCACCTGACTGCCTTGGTCTGGTCCTCGGGCATGTCGTTAATCAGCTCCAGGGCGCTGTACTTTTTGTACCAGGCTTCTATCTCCTCTTCGGTTCCTGTCCAGCTCCTCCGTCTCATCTGTCTCTCCATATCTTCCATTATGAGCGGGCCGCAGCTGGCGCTGAGTGGACATGCTGAGGAGAAAAGCTCCGGGTGATGCAGGGCATACATAAAGGTGCCGCCTCCACCCATTGAGAGTCCTGATATGGCCCTGTACCGCTTCTCCTTTTTTATCCTGTAGGTGTCTTCGATATAGGGCAGGAACTCCACGAAGAAGAAATCTTCATAGCGCCAGTCGTCTTTCAGGTCATTGAAATAACCCCGGTGTTTTGTATTTGCATCGGGCATCACAATGATCATGGGGGTGGCACTGCCTTCAAGGATTGCTTTATCTGCAATGTGCAGCACTTCGCCAAACTGCACCCATCCGGTCTGGTCATCGCCAGCGCCGTGCAACAGGTAGAGGACCGGGTAGCTTCGTTCTGAGGATTCGTAATCGGGAGGCAGGTAGATGGCATAGTTGCGCTCCATCCCCAGGATGTTGCTGTTCATGGTGAGTTGGTCATAGACTTTGCCGGTCTGGGCAGATACCATCAGCGCCAGGGAGAGGATTGCAATGATCCAAGATGCTTTTTTCATAACAGTGAGGTTGGTTTTTGTTAGGTATGGTCATAAAGATAAAATCTAAATTGGTAAATTTATCGGGAACAGGAGGAGAATTTTCACCGACCATGCCAGGAACCTTCAAAAGACCGCGCTATCTGGATTTACATCTCTCCGGAGAACTGAAGAAGCGCGGCGAAGCCATGTGGAACCGCCTGGGGAGTTGTGACCTCTGCCCGAGGGAGTGTGGGGTAAACAGGTTGGCAGGTGAAACAGGATTCTGCAAAGCCGGTGCACGGCTTCGTGTGGCTTCATTTAGTGCCCATTTTGGTGAGGAAAGGCCGCTGGTGGTGGAGGGAGGTTCTGGAACCATCTTTCTGAGTCACTGCAACCTGGGTTGTGTCTTCTGCCAGAATTGGGACATTAGTCACAAAGGAGCCGGGACAGATGTGGAGATCACAGATCTTGCCGGGATGATGCTTCAGCTGCAGGAGCAGGGTTGCAGCAACATCAATGTGGTTACCCCCACTCATTTCTCACCCCATGTGGTTCTGGCACTTGACCTGGCAGCGTCGCGTGGACTGAGGCTGCCGCTGGTTTACAATACCAGTGGATGGGAGCGCTCCGATGTACTGGTGTGGCTTGACGGGGTGGTAGATATCTACCTGGCCGATTTTAAGTTTATGAATACAGAAGCTGCTAACGAATATTCGGGAGGTGCATCTGACTATCCCCAAACCACCAGATCGGCACTTCTTGAAATGAACCGCCAGACAGGGGTTGCCCATCCGGAACCTAACGGGTTGGTGCAACATGGTTTGATGATCCGCCACTTGGTGATGCCCGGGAATGCAGGAGGTTCCAGGGAGGCCATGAAGTGGATCGCCCAACACTTGCCTTCTGATACTTATGTGAATATTATGAATCAGTATCGACCCGCTTACAGGGCCCACCTTTTCCCTGAAATCGATGCTTATATCTTGAGGGAAGCGTATACAGAGGTGGTAAGCGAAGCACGCAGGTGCGGACTCACCAACCTGGATGTGGATATCTGATATTTATTTTTTTACGGGAACCTACTTCCAGTCGTAAGGGGTTACCTGGTAGACGTAGTAGTTGAGCCAGTTGGAGAAGAGCAGGCTGGCATGCGCCCTCCAGCGGATCACCGGTTCTTTTTCGGGATCGTTTCCCGGGAAGTAATTTTCCGGGACAGCGGTATCCAGTCCTTTGGCCCGGTCGCGCTCAAACTCGTTTTTCAGGGTCAGAGGATTGTACTCCAGGTGACCGGAGATAAAGATCTGCCGGTTGTCTTTGGAGAGGACAATGTTGGATCCCACCTGTTGCGACCAGGCCAGGACCACCAGTTCGGGATGTTCCTTGATATCCTCCAGCCGGTTCTCTGTATAACGGGAGTGGGGAGCCGGAAACACATCGTCGAAACCCCGTACCAGGTGGTGTTTCCGATCAGTAATCTGGTGGTCGAAAATTCCGAATGCCTTGGCCGGAAGTGGGTATTTCCTGATGCCGTAATGGTAGTAGAGTCCCGCCTGGGCTCCCCAGCAGATGTGCATGGTGCTGCTTACATTGGTCTTGCTCCATTCCAACACCTCACATAAGCGCTTCCAGTAATCCACATCTTCGAATTCAAGATGTTCCACCGGGGCCCCGGTGATGATCAGGCCGTCGTACTTCTGATCTTTGATCTCCTCAAAGTTTTTGTAAAACACCTCCATGTGCTTACGAGGGGTGTTCTTCGACTCATGCTCATCCATGTAGAGCAGGTCCAGTTCCACCTGTAGCGGTGTATTGGCCAGCGATCTTAGCAGGTCCGTTTCGGTGACCATTTTTACCGGCATCAGGTTCAGCAGAGCTACACGCAGGGGACGAATGTCCTGGTGGATGGCTCGGCTCTCTTCCATGATGAAAATATTCTCCCTTTTCAGCTCTTCGATGGCCGGGAGTTGGGTGGGTACATTGATGGGCATGGTTTGCTATTTCATGTAATAACTAATATGAGGTGCCTTTTGTTCCGGAATTTGCTCATTCATTTCCGAATACAAGCTGAAACACACTTCCCTTTCCCTGGGTAGAACTCACCCGGATAAAACCGTGGTGCAGTTGCATCACGTGCTGGGAGAAGCTGAGTCCGATGCCTGTCCCTGCCTCCTTGGTTGAGAAAAACGGCATAAATATACTCTCCATATGGTCCTTGGAGATCCCGGTTCCTGTGTCTGTCACTGCGAATATGGTTCCTTTCCTGGTTTTCGTTGCCGACAGGGTGATCGACCGGGTGGTTTGAATCTTAACCGCTTCCATGGCATTCTTGACCAGGTTGATCAGCACCTGCTCGATCATTTTTGCATCCAGCATTACATGAAGAAGGGTATCGGGACAATCAAGCTCCAGTGAGGTTTCCTGCTGCTCTGCCTGTTTTTTAAACAGGCTGAAGATTCTTTGCAGCAAGGGTTGAACTGCGGTCTGTTCCGGTTTAAATTCAGGGGTCCGGTATAGATTGGTGTAGGCATCCAGGAAAACTGAGAGCCCACTGGCACGGCGGTGGATGGTATCGAGCCCGGTTTTGATATCTTCTATTTCATCCTCTTTCAACTGATCGAGGGCCAGCAGTTCCCCCTCGGGCTGCAGTCTCTCAGAGAGGTTGCCGGCAATCAGTTTGATGGGACTTATGGAGTTGAGGATCTCGTGCCTCAGCACCCGCAGCAGCTTCTGCCAGGCCTCCAGTTCGTTCTGATCCATCTCCCGGCTGATGTCGCGTACCGAGACCAGGGTGATCTCCTCATTCTTCAATATGAATCCCGAGGAGAGAAAAATCAGGTGGTGCGAATGTCCGGAGAGTTCCATTTTTTTCAGGGTCTCCTTTCCGGGTGAAAAATTTTTCAGGAAATCTGGAAGATCGGCTGAAACCAGTTCCAAATCATCGAGAAGAACTATCTTCTCTAGTCTGAATAGTTCCAGAAAGGCCTGGTTGACCATTTTCACCTCTCCTGTTCCATTGAAAGCGACCAATCCGAACTGCACATGGTTGACAGTCTCTTCGAAGAAGCGCTGTTCGGCTTCCCTGTCGAGCCGGACCAGCCGGAAGTCCCTGATCAGTGCATTAAACCCTTTGTGGATGGCGCTGAAATAGGGATCGTGACCTACCCGGGAGAATTGCATGGTGGGATCGTTGTTGCTCATGGCATTGATCAGTTTCAAAAGGTCGCGCCTGATACGGGTCAGGAATATGATCATGGCAATGGTTTCCAGAATCAAGGCCACTACCAGCATGGAAACAGTTATAGGAAATTCTGGTTTTTGCATATAAATGCCCAGCAATATGGAGGTTCCCACAATGGCGGCCACGAAAGCCAGGATGGACCATATGAAGCGGCTAAAGACCATATTTCTTCATTTTCTGGTAGAGTGTAGAGCGGTTGATGCCCAGAACCTTTGCTGCGGCGCTGATGTTGCCATGTTCTTCCTTGAGCGCCTGTGCGATTACCGCCCTTTCATGCTCTTCCAGATTCAGAGTGTCTGGAGCTGACTGTTTGAAGCTGCTGTCAGGTCCTGTGGATAATGAAATATGGGAGATCACGCCCTTCTCTGAGAGTATCACCGCTTTTTCCAGGGTATGTTCAAGTTCCCTGATGTTCCCGGGCCAGGGGTGCTGTTTTAATTGCCCCAGCGCAGAATCGGCTAGTTTCAGACCACTTTTCCGGTATTGATCGCTGTATTTTTTTAAAAAGAATGCAGACAGCACCGGGATGTCCTCTTTTCGTTTGCGAAGGGGAGGAATCTCTATTTCAATGGCATTGATCCGGTAGTAGAGATCTTCGCGGAAGGTCTTCTCTGCAATCATCTCCCGGAGGGGCATATTGGTGGCTGAGATCACCCTTACATCGACCGGCCTGGGTACCGAGGAGCCTACAGGGTAGACTTCGTTGTTTTGCAGTGCCGACAGCAGTTTGCTCTGCAGACCCTGGGGAAGGTTACCAATTTCATCCAGGAAAAGGGTGCCTCCCGATGCGATGACAAAGCGACCGTCGCGTTCCTCTTTTGCATCCGTAAAAGCTCCTTTGGTATGACCGAAAAGTTCGCTTTCAAAAAGGGTTTCCGGAAGAGCCCCCAGATCCGTTTTCATAAAGATCTCATCCCTTCGTTCCGATAAGCGGTGAATCTCCCTGGCCACCACCTCTTTGCCGGTGCCGTTCTCCCCCAGGATCAGGACGCTGGCATCGGTTCCGGCAATTTTCGCCACCATTTGATCCACCTCTGTCATGGCAACGGACTGGCAGGAGCATATAGAGAGGTCCTTTTCCAGTTCTCTGGTGAGGTGGGCCTGTTTCTTTTTCAGCAGGGATACTTCCATCCTGCTTTTTCTTAATTCAAAGGCGCTGATCAGGGTGGAGAGGATTTTCTGCTCGTCCCACGATTTCATAATGAAATCTACCGCACCCTCTTTCAACGACCTGATGGCCAGTTCCACATCTCCGTAAGCAGTGATAAAGACCACAGAGGCATTGGGATCCTTCTCGCGGATCTTGTTCATCCAGAAGATCCCTTCGTTGCCAGTGACCTGTCCCGCTTTAAAATTCATATCCAGGAGAATGAGGTCGTATGCCTGTTTTTCCAGGGTGGAGAGGATCAGGTTGGGATTGCGCAGGGTATCTATCCTTTCAAAACTCCGGGCTAGGATTAGCTTCAGGGCAATGAGCAGGTCATTGTTGTCATCGATAATCAGTATGGAACCCTCTTTCCTGGGCATGTGTGCTTATGTATGGTCAATGGTGTAAATTTAAGGGATTGTTGGATTCGACCACACATAGTGTTGGAAAATCCAACGGTCATTGATTCGGCGAATACCCTATATTACAGTAATACAGGATAATAGCTCTTGTGGCATGAAATTGACATATAGAAGGGCAAAAGAGAACAGATGATTCGCAATTATCTTCTTATAGCACTCCGGAACCTCTGGAGAAACAAACTGATTACCGTCATTAACCTGTTGGGAATGGCCATTGGATTCGGCATTTTCCTGACCCTGCTTACCTGGGTTCGTTTCGATGGCAGCTTCGATAAGTTTCATGAAGACATTGAACGCATGTATGTACTGAATATAAGACTGACCATGAACGGATCGGAATATACTTCACAGCGGACCGGAGGGGTATATGCACGGGCACTGGTGGAACTTTTTCCCCAGGTGGAGAGCAGTTGCAGGGTAAGTCAGCCCAGAGAGTTTGAGCTGGGGATCCCTGTAGGGGAAGAGGATTCAGTTGCAGTTATGAAATATTTCGATGAGAGCGGAGTGATCATGGTGGATAGCAATTTCTTCAGCTTCTTCTCTTTCCCACTGGTTTCGGGCAATCTGGATGAGGTCTTCAGTGCTCGGGATCATATTGTGATTACCGAAACCCTTGCGGAAAAACTGTTCGGGGAGGGTGAAGCACTGAACAGGCAGATCCGGATTGGGGAGGGGGGATACTTCACTGTAGTCGCCGTGGCCAAAGACCCGCCGCTGGAATCCACCTATCAGTTCAATGCCCTGCTGGGTTTTCACATCATGGAGGAGATGGGTTATCCGGTTAACGAATATGGAGGAACCATTTATTTCAACAATTTCAAGCTGGCTGAGGGGACCGATCTGGTGGCTCTGAATGAAGCGATCAATGACCATGTGCAGGAGAATTTGGAGGCCGATTTTGATTCCCGGTTCTTCATGGACCGCTTTGACCGCATGCATTTGCACGGGGAGGATAAGAAAATGATCGGTTACCTGATGAACCTGATTATGATGGTGGTGATCCTGCTGATTGCCTCCATCAACTTTATAAACCTGACCACGGCCAATTCTTCCCTGCGCTTGAAGGAGATCGCCATCCGGAAAAGTGTGGGTGCCGGCAAAAGGCAACTGGTGATCCAGTTTCTGGCCGAATCCTACCTTTTGCTGCTTATCGCCTTTTACCTGGGATTCTTTATTGCTGAGCACTTGGCTCCCTACAGCTTTCGTTCTTTCGATTTTTACCAGGATCAGGTCCGGAAAGATCTGGGATTCTGGCTTCAGATCGTTGGGATCTACCTGGTGACCGGACTGCTGGCCGGACTCTATCCATCACTGAAGATCTCCGGATTCAAGGCCATGACCTTTTTCACAGGCAAGGGTAACAACAATCCCCATGTCGGTAGGAGGTCACGGCGTGTCTTGATCGTACTACAGTTTGCTTTCTCCATTTTCTTTATCACGTTTTCGATCTTTACAGTCAGGCAATTTACTTACCTGAAGGAGGCCGACCTGGGATTCAACCGCGAAGACGTGCTCTATATCCGGACCAAGGGGAAGGTATGGGATCAGTATTCGGTGATCAAACAGGAACTGGAACAGCTTTCGTTTGTAAAAGGGGTTAGCTCGGCATCCGATATCCCGGTGCATGTCAATTATGGTGAAATCGACTGGGGTGAGCGGGACGGGGACCATAATAAATTTGCCAGGGTCATCAGAACCAATGCCGATTTTCTCTCCACCTTCGAAATCGACCTGCTGGAGGGGGAGTACTACAGCGAGCAGCGCGACACGCTGAACTACAGTTATGTGGTGGTGAGCCATTCTCTGATCGAATTGATGGGCTGGGAGGATCCGGTGGGGCGTGAGATGTACATATGGGGTGGGGAACGCACCATTCTGGGGGTGACCGAGGACATTCATTACTTTCCTTTCAACTTGGCAACTTTTGGAGGTGAGGCCCTGATATATGTCTATGAACCGGTACAGGATTACCTGTTTGTCAGGGTGGCTCCCGGTTCTGGTGAAGCGCAGATTTCATTCATAGAGCAAGTGTTCCGGAAACAGAACCCGGGATATGAACTGGAGTATGATTTTGTAAGCAATTATGAATATGCTGCCCTGGAAAATGCAGATGGCATCAAACTAATATTCAAGGTATTTTCTGCCGTGGCCATCTTTATTGCCATCATGGGACTGATAGGGCTCTCACTGTTCAACAACAGCCGTCGCACCAAGGAGGTGGGGATCCACAAGGTCATGGGGGCACAAACGGGATCGGTGGTGAAACTGCTGTTTTCCGAATTCATGAAACTGGTGGTGCTTTCCAACCTGCTGGCCCTTCCTCTTGCATACCTGAGTCTTTGGAAACTATTCCAGTTTTTCAACTACTCCGTAGAGCTGAAGATCACGGTATTTGTGACTGTATTTGTCCTATCCGTAGTGCTTTCTTTGTTTACCGTACTGTTCCACGCCTGGAAAACTGCCAGGGCCAACCCGGTCAAAAGCCTCAGGTATGAGTAGAACATTTGAAGAGGCTGTCTTATAAGCAATTTCCGAGGCCCGTCCAAGGGCCCCGGAAGGTGCAGCTTAGACTTCGAATTTGAAAGAGAGTTTCACTTTGGTCCGGTAGAATTCAATCTCGCCGTCCTTCAGATGAATATCCATAGCGGATACCTCTGCGATCCGGAGGTCCCTCAGAGATTTTGATGCCTTGGTAATGGCATTGGCGGCGGCATCTTCCCAGGATTTGGTGCTGGTGCCAATCAGCTCGATGACTTTGTAAACGCTGTCTGACATAATGCTTAATTATTTTGGTTCAGTGTAAGTTACAACATCAGGGAGATGAAGTCAATAATTTGCCTTTTTGGATCAGAATAATATTCCTATATTGCCACATCTTAACACCTTTGTATAAAAACGTAACACGATGTCAGTAGTACGGTTCGGAGTATCATTTGAGAAGGAGGTACTGGATGCGCTGGACGAATATGTGCTCGAGAACCTTTTCTCCAACCGTTCCCAGGCACTGCGTCACCTGGTGAACCGACACATAGTGGAGAAAAAATGGCTGTGCAATAACCGTGTGGCTGGTGCGGTGACCCTGGTCTACGATCACCATAAGAGGGACATAGCCAACCACCTTGGTGAGACCCAGCTGCAGTTTACAGAGGAGATCCTCTCTGTGCAGCGTTTTACCCTCAATGAGAATTACAGCATGGAGGTGATTGCCCTGAACGGAATCTCAGCAAGGCTCACAGAACTGGCCGAGAAACTGATTTCAGAAAAGGGAATTCAGCATGGGAAACTTACCATGAGCAGGTTTGATTAGATATGGAAGCCATGAAAAGAGATACGGAAGAGAAGCTGTTGAAGCTTGAGAAGTGGTTCAAGGAACAGCCGGGATCCATTGTGGCATTTTCGGGGGGCATTGATTCCACGTTGCTGCTCTTTCTTGCCAGGAGATGGCAGGGCAGGGAAGCGGCCATTGGGGTGATCTCAGATTCTGAAAGTTTGAAAAGGAAAGATTTTCAGCTGGCACAATCATTAAGCAGCCAGTTTGATATCATCCTGGAGGTGATTGAAACCCGCGAACTGGAGGATGAAAGGTACAATGAGAATCCGGTTGACCGCTGTTATTTCTGCAAGGAGCACCTCTATACCGACCTGCAGACGATCAGTGAGAAGTATCCGGGTTTCCCCGTGCTAAATGGTACCAATGCAGACGATTACGGCGACTATCGTCCGGGCATGAAAGCCGCAGTGAAATACGAGGTGCTCGCTCCTCTGGCAGATTGCGGAATCAACAAGGAGGAGATACGTGAAATTGCCCGCCATTTTGAACTTCCCAACTGGAACAAGCCGGCCAGTCCGTGCCTCAGTTCCAGGATTCCGTATACCCATTCCATTACAAAGAAGAAGCTGGTGGAGATTGAGCAGGCAGAGGATCTGCTGAACAGTTTTGGTTTTGAGGATGTGCGGGTGCGCCATTATGGCGACCATGGGAAGATTGAGGTTCGTAAAGAGGATCTGCCCAGGTTGATGGAGGTGAAGGAATCCTTGGTGGGTAAGATCAGGGAGATCGGATTCCCGGAGGTGCTGATCGATGAAGAGGGACTGGTGAGTGGAAAGTTGAATAGAGTTATAAAGTCTGTAAAGTGAAGAGGATATTATATTACGATTGTTTTGCCGGGATCAGCGGCGATATGAACCTGGGGGCCCTGGTGGACCTGGGGGTGGATGCCGGGTACCTGGAGGCGGAACTGGGAAAGCTGGATATTGAGGGTTTCAGGCTTGAGGTGGAGCGTGATATGCGAAAGGGGATCAGCGGGACAAAGGTCACCGTGGTGGTCGAGAATCCGGAGAATGAGAAGCACAGGCACCTCAGTCACATTGAAGGGTTGATTAATAACAGCACCTTATCAGATAGCATCAAGGAGAAGTCGCTGGCCATTTTTGGTCTGGTGGCAGAAGCTGAGGCAAAGGTACACAACATATCCAAAGAGAAGGTCCACTTTCATGAGGTGGGGGCCCTCGATTCCATTGCGGATATTGTGGGGGCAGCCATCTGCCAGGAGTACCTGAAGGTGGATGAGATCCACTCCTCACCGGTTCAGCTGGGTGGAGGGTTCGTTAAATGCGCCCATGGAACCATGCCGGTACCGGCCCCGGCCACTGCTGAGATTGTGGCAGCGATTCCGGTGAAATCGGGACTGGTAGAGTATGAGGCGACGACCCCAACCGGGGCTGCCATCCTTGCGGCAACAGTGGACTGTTTCAACGAGCATATGGATCTAACCATTGCTAAGACCGGGTATGGGATCGGACAGCGCGACGGGGAGATTCCCAATGTGCTTCGTGTTTACCTGGCTGAAAGCTCCATGCAGGAATCCAAAGATGTATTTGTGGAGGAGGCGGTGATGCTTGAGTGCAACCTGGATGACATGAATCCCGAACGGTACACCCATGTGATGGACCTGTTATTTGATGCAGGAGCGGCCGATGTATTTATGATCCCGGTGGTAATGAAGAAATCAAGACCCGGCCACATGCTGAGTGTGCTGTGTAACCGCGATACAGTTGAGAAAATGAAGGAGATCCTTTTTTTGGAAACCTCCAGCATCGGGTTACGGGAGCATACCCTGAAGAAAAGCATGCTTAGAAGAGAGATGGTTGTGGTAAGCACAAAGTATGGTGATGTGGAGGTCAAACGCAGCTACTGGAACAGTCAGGTGGTCAATGAGAAGCCCGAATTTGAACACTGTCGCAGACTGGCCCTTGAGCATGGCGTCACACTGGAAGAGATCTCAAAAGAGGTAATTAAGAAATTGTAATGGAGAAAGCAGAGATAATCAAACTCCTGGATTTATTCAGTAGGGGCGAACTGAATCAGGGCGAAACAGCTGAGAAGCTTTCGGCCATGGGTCTGGAGGAGCTCGGATTTGCCACCATCGATACGGACCGTTACCGGAGGACCGGTATTCCGGAGGTGATCTATTCTGAGGGAAAAACTCCCGGTCAGGTAGCTGAAATTGCGCTACGCATGCATTCCCGGGGGATTCCTATCATGGCCACCAGGGCCAGCCGCGAGATTTACGATGCAGTGGCAGAAGCCATACCCGGGGCCATCTACCATGAGATGGCTAGAGCCATAGTAAACCAGCCCGAAAAACCGGTGCCATCGGAGAAGTACATTGCAGTGGTTTCTGCAGGCACCTCTGATATGCCAGCTTCAGAAGAGGCAGCCATTACTGCTGAGTTCCTGGGAAACAGGGTCGAACGGATTTATGATGTGGGAGTGGCCGGCATCCACAGGCTTTTTCACAGGGTTGACCTGATCCGGAATGCCTCTGTGGTGATTGTGGTGGCCGGAATGGAGGGTGCCCTGGCCAGTGTGATCGGGGGACTGGTGGATAAGCCTGTGATTGGGGTTCCCTGCAGTGCAGGGTACGGTGCCAACTTTGGCGGGGTATCGGCGTTGCTGTCCATGCTGAACAGTTGCGCAAACGGGGTCAGCGTGGTCAATATCGACAACGGTTTTGGAGCAGCGTGTCAGGCCCACTTGATAGTCAAAAGCTCAGAGTAAATAGTCAAAAGCTAAAAGTATAAAGTCTAAAGTCTAAAGTGAAAGTAATATGAATGAGATGTCAGTGCTGGTAATTTCAGCTGCCACCCTGGGGGTGATCCATACCCTGCTGGGCCCCGACCACTATCTTCCCTTTATTGTTTTGAGCCAGGCCCGCAAATGGACCCGAACCCGGACACTCTGGATCACCTTTATTTCCGGGGTGGGTCATGTGGCAGGTTCGGTGATCCTGGGAGTGATCGGGATCGCCATGGGAATCAGTCTGGGCAGGCTTGAGGCCATTGAGTCCAGCCGGGGAAGTGTGGTGGGCTGGATGTTGATTGCATTTGGCATCATTTACACGGCGTACGGGGTCTATAAGTATTTTAAGCGAGGTGCCCATTTTCACCTGCCGGCGTTTTTGCGCCCCAAGTCGATCCGTCACAGCGACCTTCACCTTTCAAATGGCGATTTGAGAAAAGAGGATGATGCAAGCAGAATGACCCCCTGGATCCTTTTCCTGATTTTTGTATTCGGACCGTGCGAGGTGCTTATTCCCATGCTGGTTTATCCTGCTGCGGAACATAGTGGATTTGGGATCTTCCTGGTTGCACTTGTCTTTGGGATCGCTACTGTGGGGACCATGTTGCTGGTAGTCACGCTAGGTTATCAAGGGTTCTCAATGGTCAGGTTCAAAGGAAAGGAACACCAGTTGCACCTCTTTGCAGGCATGGTGATACTGGCAGCCGGTGTAGGAATGCAGTTCCTTGGATTATAGCACACCTGGACCTCTGCTTTATCAGGAACTTTTTTTCTTTCTTTACGTATCATTTTGTCTGAATGAAGCGAGAAGTTGTTGTGAAGAAATTCTTAATTTTCTTTGTACTGTCCATTCTACCGCTGCAGTTTATTAAGGGCCAGGTTGATTTTCCAATGGGCTCATCTTTCAGTTATCTGAAAGGCTCCGCTGCTGTCGGACTAAGTTCCGATTGGATGAAAGCGGGTTTTGATGACTCCTCATGGAGTCAGGGCCCGGCACCCTGCCGTTATGGAGATGGAACAGGCGGAACTCTCCTGGATGATATGCAAAACAACTATACGGTACTTTACATGCGTACCACTTTTGCAGCAACCGGGATTGATCTGCTGGACGACCTTTTGTTGCTGGCCGATTATGATGATGGATTTGTGGTGTGGATCAACGGGTCCAGGGTGCTCTCCATCAATGCACCTTATGTTCTCTCACACGATGAAGTAGCTTCAGATCTTCATGAATCGGGTGCTGTTGAGAACTTTGAGCTGGACCCTGATAAATATACGCTTCTGGAAGGGGAGAATATCCTGGCTATCCAGGCTTATAATTTTAGCCTTGAGAGCTCCGATTTTTACATGGACATCTCTCTGAAGGCCGGTCTCATTGAACCGGTGCTGGTCGATTCCGCGGGTCTCACATTCAGTTTGTCGGCAGGGTTCTACGAGGAGGCATTTGAGCTTCAGATCATTCCATCCGATCCCACATGGAACGTGCTCTACACCCTTGATGGAAGCAATCCGCAGGATTCGGAGTCGGCCGTGGTCTCTCAGGGAGGAGCCACCATTCAGATCGATCCGGTCAGCAACTCAGGTCGTCCTGTCTCACCGGCTGTGGTGGTTCGGGCATCGGCCGGAATTGACAGCTTGAAACCTGCGGTACCGGAATCCAGGACCTATATATATCTGGATAAGGTTCGGACCCAGGGGTATCCAGGCGGAGGATGGCCCTCCTCCAGCATCAATGGACAGATCATCGATCTGAACATGGATCCGGATATTGTGAACTCTTCTGCTTACGGGGGGCAGATGAATCTTGCAATGACTGATATATCCACCATTTCGGTGGTTACCGATCTGGACCACCTGTTTGACTGGCAGACCGGGATTTATGTGAATGCAGAGGGACATGGCCATGGCTGGGAGCGGGAGTGTTCGGTGGAGCTGATCCATCCGGATGGTTCCGAAGGATTTTCAGTCAATGCGGGACTAAGGATCAGGGGAGGATGGAGCAGACATCCCGATTTTCCCAAGCATGCATTCAGGCTCTTTTTCCGTGCCGATTACGGTGACCCCAAGCTTCTCTACCCCCTTTTTGATGAGGAGGGAACGGACCGGTATGATAAGATCGATCTTCGTACCTCCCAGAATTATGCATGGTCCATCGGCGATGGACGCAACACGTTCATGAGGGATGTCTTTTCGAGGGATACCCAGCGTGATATGAATCAACTCTATACCCGGAGCCGTTTCTATCACCTATATCTGAACGGGATGTACTGGGGCTTGTTTCAGACCCAGGAGCGTGCAGAGGCGCGCTTTGCTGAATCCTATTTTGGGGGTGATTCGGAAGATTATGATGTAATCAAGGTGAACACAGAGGATTATAATTATACCCTGGAAGCCACCGATGGCAATATGGATCGCTGGTTTGAGATTTATACCATGTGTTTTGAAGGATTTGAATCGAACCAGGACTACTTCAGGCTGGAAGGAAAGGATCAAATGGGAAATCCTGTGAAAGGAGGTCAGGTATATGTGGATATAGACAACCTGATCGATTACATGATGGTCATCTTTTATACGGGTAATTTTGATTCACCCACTGCCTCTTTTATGAACAACAAACGTCCCAATAATTTCTATGCCATCAACAACCGCACAGATTTTTCCCGGGGGTTTCAGTTCTACGCCCACGATGCTGAGCATACCATGTTCGATGAAGTGTTCAATCCGGCTTATGGATTGCAGGAAGACCGGGTGAACCTGGCCAATCGGACAGATGGAAGCCATATGGAAGTTAGCAATTTCAGTGTTTTTCATCCACAATGGTTGCACTATCAGCTATCCTTCAATGAAGAGTACAGGGTCCGTTTTATGGACCATGCCCATAAGCACCTGAGCGGGGAGGGACAACTCACCAGGAAGAAACTGGAGGAGAGGCTGAAGCTGAGGGAGGAGCAGATCGATAAAGCCATCATAGCCGAGTCGGCCCGCTGGGGCGATTCAAAAAGCAGTGATCCGTTTACCAGGGACGATCACTGGATCCCGCAGGTAAATAAGCTCAGGAACGATTACTTCCCGTACAGGGGAGACATAGTGATCAATCAGTTGAAGAGTGCACAACTTTACTCTAATATGGAGGCACCGGTGGCATATCATAACGATACCATTGTCAGCAACCAGACGGTTCACCTGGATGGGCTGACCACCATCAGGTTGGAGAACAAAAACAGCACAGGGATTTTCTACTACACCACCAACGGGAAGGATCCCCGAAAGGTGGGTGGAGGTATATGCAAAGATGCCATCCTGTATGCACGTCAGAAAGTGCTAATGAGACTGCAGTCGTCTGCCATGATCAAGGCGAGGGTCCGGATCGGGCTGGAGTGGAGCCCGCTTACCGAGGTGACTACCGTTCTGGATGATGAGGACTACTCCGGTCTGATGGTCACCGAACTACATTACCATCCCAGGGAGATCAGCTTCGGAGAGGATACTCTGTATAGCAAGGACCTGGAGTTTATTGAATTCAAAAACACTGGTACCCGGGCGGTCAACCTGGCGGGACTGGTGCTGGACTCGGCGGTCTATTATGAGTTTCCTGACGAGGCTGTGCTCCCCCCCGGACAGTTCTATGTGGTGGCCTCCAAACCCTCTTCATTCTACAGGGCGTACGGACTGGTGCCTTCCGGGAATTACAAAAGGAATTTTTCCAACTCCGGGGAGGAGTTGTTGCTGCGTCACCGCAAGGGGAATACAGTGTTTCGCTTTTCCTATTCAGACATTGATCCCTGGCCCGAATTACCCGATGGAAGTGGATATTCGCTGGTTTCGGCCAGCCACACTCCTTCCGGTGCCCCGTCACTGGCTTCTTACTGGAGAAGCTCCGGGGAGATCGGGGGATCACCGTTTGCTGATGATAACTATCCAACATCGGACAACCCGCTTCAGGAAGAGCAGGAGATCCTGGTCTATCCCAATCCGACCTCCGGAAGGCTCCATATCTCTTTATCTGAACAAGAGGCCGGAAGCACCGCAGGTTTCGAACTCTTCGGCATCAATGGCAACCTTGTCTACCAGGAAGAGTTGCAAGGAAGCAGTTGGCTGGAGCTGGAAGGATTGAACCTGGCGCCGGGAATCTATATTGCAAAAATCCGTACAGCCAGTAAGGTTCATACAGAGAAGATCATCTTTAAGTAGCTACCTCTCTTCTATCTTATAGAGGAACTTACTGGTACGAATAATGATGGCTCCGTCCGTCATGGCAGGTGTGGCCCAGATTTCACCTTCAAGTTTATTCTTGCTTACCAGTTCCGGTTCGGCCCCGGTGGTATATACCAGGGTTTCTCCGCGGGTGGAGCTGACATATATATGGCCATCAGCATACAAGGGGGAGGAGTGGAATTTTCCTTTCAGATTTTCGGACCAGATGACCTGTCCGCTGCTGGCACGGAGACGGTAGAACACACCTCTGGAATCGATAGTGTAAAGAAATCCATCCACCACTACCGGGGTGGAGAGTTGCAATATGGGAGCCTTCATTCTCCACCGTATGTGCGTGCCGCCAATATCTCCCTCCCTATCCGTCACAAAACTGGTGTAGAAAAAGAGCAAGCCATCGCTCTCTACAGGCATAGATATGGTGGAATCATCTCCCTGGCTTATGCGCCAGACCTCTTTCCCGGTTTCAGGGTCTTAAGCTATGCAAACGGTTGAACCGTTGCTGATCATCAGCTTACGCCCTTTTACCTGTATAATGATGGGGGTGGCATAGGAGTTTATGGCGTGTATTCTGTAGAAGGTTTCGGGAGTAAATATTACCCGGTTATGTATTAACTCTCCGTTCTTCAGATCGACACATATGGCCCGCATCTCTTTCTTTTCTTCATCGGCTGTGGTGACCCATACCTGCTCATTCAGAACCACCGGAGATGACCACCCTTTTCCTTCAATGGGAAGTTTCCAGGAGATATGGATGGAGTCGTTCCAGGTGATCGGAAATCCCGTTTCGGTGGAGATGCCATTGAGTCCGGAATCCCTAAAATGGGTCCACGAGGAGTGATCCTCCTGGGCCGGAGCCAGCAGCGGAATTACCCATAGCAGGATGAGCAACGGGAGAAAGCGGCTGATTCGTGGCATCTGTTTTCAGGTGTATTACTACTCTTCAAAAGCGGCATCGAAATCGATCTCCGAGGGTGGGAAATCGATGCCTTTAACAAATGCAGCTGCTTCGGTGGCGCCATGTTCACGGTCCATTCCGCTGTCTTCCCATTCTACCGAGAGAGGCCCCCTGTAGCCAATGCGGTTCAGTGCCCTGATGATCTCTTCGAACTGGATCTTCCCACGTCCCAGCGACCGGAAGTCCCAGAACCTGCCGGGATCCCCGAATTCGGTGTGTCCGCCGAAAACCCCTGCCTCCACAAGCACATCCGACCAATGCACATCCTTCATATGCACATGGAAGATGCGGTCGCTGAAGGTGCTGATGAATCTAAGGTAATCCACACCCTGGTACCCCAGGTGTGAAGGATCGTAGTTGAAGCCGAAAGCAGGGTGGTTGTCCAGCGCCTCCAATGCCCTTCGGGCAGAGGCGATATCAAAGGCGATCTCGGTAGGATGTACTTCCAGTCCGTATTTCACTCCCAGCTTCTGGTAGGCATCCATGATCGGTTTCCATTGTGAGGCAAACCTGGCAAATCCCTCCTCAATCAGTGCTGTCGGAGTGGGAGGAAAGCTGTAAAGCATGTGCCAGATGGGACTTCCCGTAAACCCGTTGACCACCGGTACTCCCAGCCGTGCAGCCGCCTCCCCGGTCTTTATAATCTCCTCAGCGGCCCGCTGGTTAACTCCTTCCGGATCTCCGTCGCCCCACACATACCCGGGAACAATGCTCTTATGTCGTTCGTCGATCCGATCCGATACGGCCTGTCCAACCAGGTGGGTGGAAATGGCAAATACCTTCAGTCCGTACTTATCAAGCAGGGCTCTTTTCTCTTCGCAATACTGCTCATCGGCTTTGTCCACTTCAAAATGATCTCCCCAGCAGGCAAGTTCAAGTCCGTCATATCCAAAGGATTTTGCTTTCTCACAAAGAGTCTCCAGCGGCAAATCGGCCCACTGGCCTGTGAACAGAGTAAGCGGTCGGTTCATAATGTTTAGTCGTTAGTTGTTAGTGGGTTAATGGGTTATTGGGTTAATGTTGTGTGTTTACAATTCGCGAACCCAGATGTTCCGGTACGAAACCGGGTTTCCATGGTCCTGCAGATGAATGGGCAGTTTGGCCGGATGGGGATCATTTTTGGGTTTACCGATGAATTCGGTGGTACCTTTGATCTCCACATGGTTCTGGATCAACACTCCGTTATGGATCACTGTCACATAGCCTGAACACTTCTTGGAACCATCTTCATTAAATACCGGAGCTTTGAATATGATATCATAAGCCTGCCACTCGCCCGGCGGAAGGCAGGCATTCACCAGGGGGATGGTCTGCTTGTAAATACTCCCCGCCTGTCCGTTGTAATAGGTCTCATTGTTGTACGAGTCGAGTACCTGCACTTCATACTTTCCCATCAGGAATATGCCACTGTTCCCACGGCCCTGACCATCGCCTTTTACTTCGGCAGGAGATCGCCACTCGATATGCAACTGCATATCGCCAAACTCCTGTTTGGTCTTAATTCCTCCGGTTCTGCGGGCCACAGTAAGTTCCTCTCCGGCAGTCCATTTGGCCGGACCTTCTTTCTCGCTTTCCCATTTATCCAGATCTCCGGCTCCCCCGTATAGGACAATGGCATCAGAGGGAGGCAGGGTACCTTTTCCGGGGGTGACCAATGCAGGTTTTCTTGACCAGTCTTCGGTTTCCTCCGGTTTCTGGGCCTGAATATTCAGTACCATCCCGGCAAGGATCATAAAGTTAATGATTCGTTTCATAATGTTTGATTGAGGTTGGAATATCTATCGACATGCTAATTTAAGAAAGTTTATGAATTGTGAATCACCTGCGTTTTTGTATTTTTATTCAGAATTGGATGGATTTCAGGAAACTTTTCCTGCTGCGGTTGGTTATTTTATACTAAAACCTTGCCCATGCGGTACCTACTTTTTCTTACCGGTCTCTTTCTCCTCTTATTTGTTCCCCTTTCAGCGCAATACGACGATGTTCCGAGTTTTGAGGACACCGTGGCTGTATACGCTGATCTTTTTGAGATCAGGGAGCCTCTCCAACTTACCATGAGGTTCAACATCAAGGAGTTTAGAAAATCGAGACGCAAGGAAAAGTACCACTCTGCCGAACTTACCTGTCATGTAAATGATACCTTCCAGGTAACTCACTCAGTAAGGGTGAGGGCAAGGGGAAAATGGAGGCGAGACAACTGCACCACGCCGCCGTACTG
>JAGLPR010000022.1 GCA_023137255.1 Bacteroidales bacterium
TTCATCGATATCATGGCTACCTGTGTGGATGTTACCAGGGCAGCATACCCCGATGTATATAATGGTGAAGAGATCACACCACTCCAGGGAGAGAGCCTGCTTCCTGCATTCATGGGAGAGAATCCGGTACGTTCCAATCCCCTGTTCTGGGAGTGGTCCAGGGGACAGGCAGTTCGCGATGGCGACTGGAAGCTGGTGCGGTGGGGAAAGGAGAGTCCGTGGGACCTATATAATGTATCAGAGGATCCCACAGAAATCAACAACCTGGCCTCTCTCTACCCCGACACAGTTAAGTCCATGGAGAACATATTCCTCCAGTGGAAGAGTGAGACCGATCATAAATAATCGATCACTCCTCCCAGTACCCTGCAAAACCTCCGCAGGGTCCACTGTTAATTATGTTAATTAAATGAACTTAACCGGGTTATAATGCTCTATTTCCTGAAATTAAATAGTGTTTTAATACTCATTTTATAAACATTTAAACCACATTTCTATGAAACACTTTATTAAGTCCGTCATTAAAAGATTGGTCTTCATTATTCCCGTTTTGCTGATTTCAATATCTTTATCAGCACAGGATATTGATGCTTATGAGAATGCTAAAAAAGAAATTGAACAGACGTTCGGTACCTTTCTCTCCATGTTTGATGCAATTCCCGCGCATGCTCTCCCTGGAGCCTGGGACAACTTCAAGCAATTGCAAAGCTCTGAAAATGTAATTCCCCCAAAATACCGGGAACTGATGCAGCTCTCTGTAGCCGCACAAATCCCATGTGTTTATTGTGTCTATTACCATATTGCTGTTGCAAAGGCGTTTGGCGCAACTGATGAAGAAATAAAAGAAGCTGTTGCACATGGTGCACAAACCAGGCAATGGAGCATGGTTTTACAGGGGAATCAAATTGAATTTGAGGATTTCAAAAGTGAAGTAAACGCAGCACTCAAATACATGTCCGAACAATCGGGAAATTAGGTATCTCTGGCAGATTGAAGAGAATTTCAAGCCCCCGGTTGAATTGCCCGGGGGCTTTTTCAGTGCGTTGATATGATCATCCCTGCCAAACACTTTCCGACTATTGTACCCCACATCGTTTCATGGTATGGAGGTTTCGCCTCTGCAGGTCAGGGAGCATCAGTTCATGGAGTACAAAAAGAAAATGTCCTCCGGAACCTGGAACCGATCGGTTTACCTGTTACTCCCAGTACCCTGCAAAACCTCCGTAGGGCTTCAATTGAATTGAGAGCTTGCCTTCGCCGGGTTGAACCTGGGTGCTTTGCAGGTCACGTGCACCTTCTCCGTCCACAATCAGATCAATGCTTGCAGGAATTTCGCCCAGGGGTGATAGATCAATGGTAATCTCCTTGGCAAGATTCTCGCCGTTGATTCCGGCAATGTACCATCTGTTTCCACTCTTTCGCGCGATTACCACCTCTTTGCCCGGATACCCATCCAAATACCTGGTATCTTCCCACACCACCGGAATCTCTTTCAGGAATTCAACAGCATAAGGGGGAAGCCCCAGGGTTTTACCGGGTGTATCAGCATGGTGCATGATTCCCGATTCCAGGATGACCGGAAGAGCCAGTTCAAAACCAAAGGTGGTCAGATGTGGGTAAAAGTTATCGGAATATCCACCCGGTGTATAATCCACCGGACCCACTGCATTCCGGGTAAATGGTAAAATGGCCATATTTCGGGGAGCCAGTTCCGGAAAACGTCCATCAAAAATGTAGCACTCTTCACCCCGCACCGCTTCCATGGAAACCAGGTTGGGCCAGGTGCGCCTCCACCCTTTGGGCATTGTGCAACCGTGGAAATTTACCAGCAGTTTAAAATCTGCTGCATCCTTCAGTATGTCGATATATTGTTTGATGATATCCTGTTTATCAGACTGGAAAAAGTCCACCTTGACCCCTTTGATGCCCAGTTTGCTGATGCGCTCAAACTCAGCCCGCCTGGCCTCAGGGTCATCCATCAGGTTCCTGGGTTCCTCAGTGACCACATTGTGTTTTCCTCCCGAGTTATACCAGAGGAGCAGCCCCACATTCTTGCCCTCCGCATAAACTGCCAGTTGTTCCATGGTACCGTTTTTCATGCGGTTCCAGTTGGCATCCACCAGGAAGTATTCCCACCCCATTTCAGATGCGAAATCCACAAATGGAACCATTCTTTCGTAATCCTGCGGACTGTCGTTATCGGACCACCAGCTCCAGGTGGCTCGTCCCGGTTGAATCCAGGAGATATCGTCTATTTTCGAGGGAGCCGAAAGATCGGTGGGCAGGGTGGTCTCCACGATTTCGTGCAGCGATTCCCCGATGGCAATAAACCGCCAGGGAGTGTGCATGGGTAGGGAGGAGAGTGAGGAGTTCTCATAAAAACCTTCCGCCTCTCCAGCTTCGGCAAATTTGATCCTATATTTCCCGTCGTCACATTCTGCATGGAGGTGACTGGCTCCGTAGGTGCCATCAAAACCGGCTTCCGAAACCAGCATCCAGGTACCATTCGATTCCACCAGGATGGGGAAGGCCCAGCCGTTTTTGTTCCAGGGAGCGGATGTGCCAACTTCCACAGGACCCTCATAATAAGTCTCAAAGGCAGGAGTGTACACAGAAAGTGTATCGTAGGGGTGACCCCAGAAGTTTCCATCCATAAAATCAAATCCGGTGATCTCATCCACCACCTTCAGCTTGTTTTCGCTTTGTCCGGGAAACAGGTATTGAAATGCGATTCCCTGGTCGTAGGCGCGGAAGATCACAACGATCTTCTCTTTCTCCTGATTTTGAAGGGTTAATTCCAAGGAGTTGAACTCACTGACATTGCTTAGCTTCTTACCGGTGGCCAGGATATATTGATCCTCCTGGTTCAGGCTCTGCTCAGCGGAGATAAACTCCAGGTTTTCCACAAAGCTGCTCTTCTTACACTCAATTCCAAGCGGGGAGAGGTCCATAATCTTTTCATAAGAACCATCGATCTTTCGATCGACCGAATAGAAGAGTCCCGTGGATGACCCAAGCTCCTGCTGAAGGATCTCAATGGAGATCGATTGATTGGGCGATTCCAGTTGCCAGGTCTTTTCAATTTGATTACAGGATGTGAGTACTGTCAGAATTGCCAGGCCAGTGATGATTGTGAGAATATGTTTTTTCATGATGGGGTAAAATTTGATTAAAACTAAGCATTAAGTTCTAACGAGGGTCTTAAAGATTCTCATTTTTCTTCCCTACATTTGGTATTTTCAATAGTAGCAGATAATTCACTATTATAGTCAACAGAAAATTTCACAGCTTTATGTCCACCGTAAATAAGTCGGAAATTTCAAAAATGATCGATCACTCCCTGCTCCATCCCACCATGGATGATCAGACCCTGAGGGACGGAATTGAACTGGCAAAAAGATACAATGTGGCTTCGGTATGTATCAAGCCCTATGCGGTTCAGCTGGCGGCAGAGATGTTGCAGGGATCGGATGTGCTGGTCTGCACGGTGATCGGGTTTCCCCACGGGAACAGTCGTGTGGATGTTAAGCTGTTTGAAACTGAAAGGGCCATCGACGATGGTGCAGTGGAGATCGACATGGTGGTCAATACAGGAAAGGTGCTCTCTGAGGATTGGGACTATGTGTATAATGAGATTTCAGCCATAGTGGGAGCGACCAAAAAGCATGGTGCGGCTCTGAAGGTGATCTTTGAAAACGATTTTCTACCGGAGGATAAGTACAAGATCAGGCTGTGTGAGATATGCAGCGAACTGAAGGTAGATTTTGTAAAGACCTCCACAGGGTATGGTTTTGTGAAACAGCCCGACGGAAGTTACAGCTACAAAGGAGCCACCCACGATGACCTGGTGTTGATGCGGAAGCACTCTGCCGATGAGGTGGAGGTGAAGGCGGCAGGAGGGGTCCGTACCCTGGAAGACACTTTAAAGGTGAGAGAGCTGGGCGTAACCCGCATAGGGGCCACAGCCACTGAGGCCATCGTCAACGCTGTGGATGGCATTGAAGCCGGGGAAGCACCAGAAGGATATTAGAAACCCAAATAACCAAATAAACTATAGATCATGAGAATCCTTGTATTAGTGCCCTTAGTTGCTTTTGCTATGCTGATTACCGGCTGTTCGGAACAGGTGAAGGAGAAAGCCCGTCCCAACATTATTTTTATTATGTCGGACGATCACGCTTACCAGGCCATCAGTGCCTACAGCGATCATCTGATCCAGACCCCCAACATCGACAGGATTGCCGATGAAGGGATGCTTTTTAGCAATGCATGTGTGACCAACTCCATCTGCGCCCCTTCCAGGGCCACCATCCTCACCGGGAAGCATTGTCACCTGCATGGGAAGATCGATAACCGCGTTCCCTTCGATACTACCCAGATCACCTTCCCCCAGCTCTTCCAGGCTGCAGGATACCAGACCGCCATGTTTGGCAAACTGCACTTCGGTAACAATCCCAAGGGAATTGATGAATTCAAAATTCTTCCGGGACAGGGCAGTTATTATAATCCTGATTTTAATACCAACGATGGGAAAATACATATTGAGGGGTATACCACCGATGTGATCAGGGACCTGACCATGGATTGGATGAAGAACCGCAGAGACATTGAAAAGCCCTTCTTGCTCTTTTATCTTCATAAAGCTCCGCACCGGGAGTGGCTGCCGGCCGAAAGGCACTTCAAGGAGTTTACCAAAAAGACCTTTCCCGAGCCTGCTACCCTGTTTGATGATTATCAGGGTAGGGGATCTGCTGCTAAAGAAGCAGAGATGAATATCCTGATACATCAGAATTGGGCAGGGGATTCTAAACTGAGGCCAGAAGTTTTGGACGAACTCGGGATTGTACCCTCTTCCAACTGGGACAAGCGGGCCATGCAGAATCAGTACAACCGGTTTACCGAGGAGCAGCTGGCTGCATGGAATGCGGTTTATGATCCCATTATTGATGATTTCAGGGAGCGCTATCCTTCCATGACTGAAAAGGAACAGATGAGCTGGAAGTACCAGCGCTACATGCAGGACTACCTGGGATGCATTGCAGCCGTGGACGAGAGTGTGGGAACCCTGCTTGAGTACCTTGATGAAGAGGGACTTACCGAGAACACCATTGTGGTCTATACCTCCGACCAGGGATTCTACCTGGGCGAGCATGGCTGGTTCGATAAACGGTTCATTTATGATGAATCGTTTAAGACACCGCTTCTGGTCAGATGGCCCGGGACCGTGGAACCGGGAAGTACCAGCGATCAGATGGTTCAGAACATGGATTTTGCACAGACCTTTCTGGATATTGCAGGGATCGATGCACCAGGCGATATGCAGGGCGAGAGCCTTGTGCCCCTGTTGAAAGGGGATATCAAGGGGTGGGACCGCGATGCGGTTTACTACCATTACTATGAGTATCCGGCGGTCCATATGGTGAAAAGGCACTACGGCATTGTGACCCGGGAGTATAAGCTGGCCCATTTCTATTATGATGTGGACGAATGGGAGCTCTACGATCGCCGGAATGATCCCATGGAGATGCAGAACGAATACGATAACCCTGAATACGCAGAGGTAGTAAAGGAGCTGAAACAGAAGCTGGCCGATCTGAGGGTGAAGTATAAAGATTCTGAGGAGCTGGATCAGAAGTATATCGACCTATATACTAAGAGATGATGAGAACAGGAATTTTTTTTCTTCTATTTCTATGGTCTGTTGCTTTTGTTCTGACCGGATGCTATGGTGAAAAATCTGATAAAGAGAATCCGGTTCGTTCCGACCTTCCCAACATCGTTTTGATTGTGACCGATGATCACGGGACGGGCGATATGGGATGTTACGGGAACCAGGCGGTGAAGACTCCCAACCTGGACTACCTGGCTTCGGAAGGGGTTCGGTTTAACAGGGCTCACTGTACTTCGGCTTCTTGCAGCGCCAGCCGGTCGGTGATCCTGACCGGCCTGTACAATCATGCCACGGGCCATTACGGACATGCACACCATTTCAACCATTTTTCTACCTTCGACCACGTCTTTTCTCTTCCGGTATTGCTTGAAGATCTGGCCGGGTACCATACAGGCAGGATCGGGAAGTACCACCTGGCGCCTGAACAGGTATACCATTTTCAGGAGGTGATGCAGGCCAACCAGCGCAACACCGTGGCCATGGCCGACAGCTGCATTGGTTTCATCCAGGAGAACAGGGACCATCCTTTCTTCCTCTATTTTTGTACCTCCGATCCTCACCGGTCGGGGGCCATAAATGATCAAGCTCTGGCACCTGATGCCTTCGGGAATGTGGAAGGGGGATATGATGGGGTGGAGGAGACCTACTTCACTACGGAAGATGTGGTGGTACCTCCCTATTTGCCCGAATCGAAAGCGTGTCGTGAGGAGCTGGCTCAGTATTACCAATCGGTAGCCAGGGTCGATTACGGTTTGGGCAAGTTGTTTGGTCACCTGAAGGATGCCGGTGTGTGGGAAAATAGTGTAATCATCTACATATCTGACAATGGGATCGCCTTCCCTGGTGCCAAAACCACTATCTACCAGCCCGGGATCAACCTGCCCTGCCTGGTGAAAAATGCCGGCGGCACCAACAAGGGTACGGTCACCAATGCCATGATCAACTGGGCGGACCTTACTCCCACACTGCTCGATGTAGCCGGAGTGCTTCCGCAGGCTGAGGAGAAACTGAGAGAGCGGTACGAGCCTGAGAAGGAGAACAGGTATACCATTGTGAATGAATCGTTCCATGGACACTCCTTCGTGCCGGTGCTGGAGAATCCGGAGATTGAAGGGTGGGACGAGACCTATGCCTCCCATACCTTCCATGAAATCACCATGTACTATCCCATGAGGACAGTGATTGCGGGGAGGTACAAGCTGATCTGGAACATGGCCTGGCAACTGCCCTATCCAAGTTCCACTGACCTCTGGGCCTCATCCACCTACCAGGTGGCCCTGAAAAGTGGCACAGGAATGTATGCAGGCAGAAGCATCGAAGATTATGTATGCAGGACAAAATTTGAACTATACGATCTGGAAAATGATCCCTGGGAGACCAGGAACCTGGCGGGAAATCCGGCTTTTTCAGAAGAGATGGAGAAGCTGAAGAAGAAGCTCTATACATTTCAGGAGCGGACCAACGATCCGTGGATCGTGAAATGGGAATATGAGTAGAAAGCTAAAAGTCAAAAGTTAAAAGTTATGATGAGGATAAGAACATTGTTTTCAGTACTGATACTTGGGATCCTGATGCAGGTTGCCCAGGGAGCATCTCTTAAATTGCCGGCCATTCTGGGTGATCACATGGTGCTTCAGCAGAATGCATTTGCCAAGATCTGGGGCTGGACCGATCCTGCCGGGGAGGTGAAGGTGACCACCAGCTGGAACGGGAAGAGCTATACCGCCCATGCCGATGATAAGGGCAACTGGAAGGTAAGTGTGGCCACTGGTCCGGCAGGCGGACCTCACACGGTTACCATAAAAGGCGATATCACCATTGTTCTGGAGGATATTCTGCTTGGGGAGGTATGGATCTGCTCGGGCCAGTCCAACATGGAGTGGCCGCTTTCAAGGGCAGAGACTGCTGAAGAGGAGATTTCCCTTTCCGATTATCCGGAGATCAGGCTTTTTACTGTGAAAAAGCACATTGCTCCCCGACCGGTGGAGGATGTGAGTGGAGCATGGGAGGCATGCAATCCCGAAAGTTCGCAGGGTTTCAGCGCCGTGGGGTACTTTTTCGGTAAAAAGCTGCACAAAGCTCTGGGTGTTCCGGTGGGACTGGTAAATACCTCCTGGGGAGGCACTCCGTCTGAGTCGTGGACCAGCAGGGCTGCCCTCAGCACATTCGGTGATTTTGATCAGCAGCTCGATGAGTTATATAATACCAGCGATGAGGAGATGGAGGAAGCAGAGAAGGAGACGGCCAGGATAGAGGCTGATATTGAGAGCCAGTGTGATTTCAACAACCTGGAAAACATCGGTTACCGGGAGGGGTGGATGAAAATGTCCCATGACGACCAGGAGTGGAACACACTTAATTGTCTGGTCGAATGGAGCACTCTGAAGGAGATTGGAATGCTGGAAGGGGTGGTCTGGATGCGTACCCGCATATCGATTCCCGGAGCCTGGGTGGGCTTACCGCTGGTACTTGAATTGGGACCAGTAGATGAGATGGATGTCACCTACATCAATGAAGTTGAGGTGGGCTCCAGCAAGATTGTCGCCAACTGGAACAAGGACCGGACCTATCAGGTTCCTGCTTCTGCGGTCACCTCTGGCGAACTTCTGCTTTCCATCCGGATTGTCAACACCAACGCGCAGGGCGGACTGATCGGAGAACCGGAGCAGCTCAGGATCTACCCGGAAGGGGATCAGAAGTCCGACCCGGTCATGCTGGCCGGAGAGTGGAAGTACAGGATCGCCTATAAGTTTCCGAAGGTTACCCGTCTGAAAGATTGGCACACGCCATCTGTATTGTATAACGGCATGCTCTATCCCCTGAAGAACCTTGCCATCCGGGGAGCTATCTGGTATCAGGGTGAGTCCAACGCAGGCAGAGCCATTCAGTACCGGACCATTTTCCCGGGCATGATTCAGGACTGGAGAGAGACCTGGAACCAGGGCGATTTCCCCTTCTATTTTGTGCAGCTGGCACCCTATAGATATGGGACTGAATATATTAGTGCAGAGCTTCGTGAGGCGCAGTTTCTGACCCTCTCAAAACTCAGGCATACCGGAATGGCGGTGACCCTGGATATTGGGAACCCCGATGACATTCACCCTACCAACAAACGGGACGTGGGCCTTAGGCTGGCACTATGGGCCCTGGCAAATGATTATGGCTTAGAGCTGGTCTATTCAGGTCCCCTGTTCCGGGAGCAATCGGTGGAAGGCGAAACCATCAGGATCCGGTTTGATCATGTGGGGAGCGGACTGCTTGCCAAGGAGGGAGCATTGACCCACTTTGAAATCGCCGGAGAGGACCAGCTCTACCATCCGGCCAAAGCGATGATCGACGGGGAGACCGTTGTGGTCAGCAGCAAGGATGTGGCTGCACCGGTGGCGGTTCGTTATGGATGGACCAATACAGCCGAACCCAACCTGTTTAATAAAGAGGGACTTCCGGCAAGCTCCTTCTGCACCGATCAGTGGAAAAGAGTAACGGAAAAGAATTAACGCTACATATAACTACCAAGCAATGATAGTCATTCAATCCTACTTCATTGCAGTACTCATGTGTGTGATCACCATGCTCTGCTGGGGTTCATGGGCCAATACCCAGAAAATGGCCTCCAAAAAATGGGCATTCCAGTTGTTCTACTGGGATTATTCGCTGGGAGTACTGATCCTGGCACTGATCCTGGCCTTTACCATGGGCAGTACAGGAGAGGAGGGACGGGGGTTCCTGGCCGACCTGGCGCAGGCTGACGGTAAGTCCATTGGATCGGCACTGCTGGGTGGGGCAGTGTTTAACATCGCGAACCTGTTAATCGTAGTGGCCATCAACATTGCCGGGATGGCCGTGGCTTTCCCCATTGGGATCGGTCTGGCCCTGGTGATAGGTGTGGTGGTCAACTATGTGGCTACGCCCCTTGGTAATCCCGTGATCCTCTTTATAGGAGTGGCTCTGGTGGTCATAGCAATTCTACTGGATGCCATTGCTTATCGCAAGTTCAGCGGAGGAAAGATGTCGAGTACCACCAAAGGGATTGTGATCTCCATCCTGGGTGGCATCCTGATGGGATTCTTCTACAGGTTTGTGGCCGCCTCCATGGCTACCGATTTTGCAGCTCCCGAAGCCGGAAAACTTACGCCTTATACGGCTTCGGTGATCTTTGCTGTTGGTCTTCTGCTTTCCAATTTTGTCTGGAATACCTTTTTTATGTACAAACCAGTTTCTGGTGAAAAAGCCACCTACGGGGACTATTTTAAAAAGGGGAGGCCCAAACTTCATCTTATCGGAATCCTCGGTGGGATGATCTGGAGTCTGGGGATGACCTTTAGTATTATTGCTTCGGGCCAGGCAGGGTATGCCATCTCCTATGGGCTGGGACAGGGAGCCACCCTGATCGCAGCTTTATGGGGAGTCTTTATCTGGAAGGAGTTTGGCAAGGCTGAAGGCCTGAAGGGGTTGTTGGTGGCCATGTTTCTCTTTTTCCTGACGGGACTCGGATTGATCATAGCAGCGCGCCTGATCTGATGTTTCACCCCTGTAAATCAAGCATAACATGAAGAAGATACTGGTGGTCGGAAGCTCCAACACCGACCTGATCATTAAAGTCCCGGAAATTCCCCGGCCTGGAGAAACACTGCTGGGGGGGCAGTTTCAAACCTTCCCTGGCGGGAAGGGAGCCAACCAGGCCGTGGCAGCTGCCCGTGCGGGTGGTGAGGTGGTATTTATTGCCTCGGTGGGGGATGACTCTTATGGAGCGGAGGCTATCAAGGGATACAAACAGGATAACATTAATACTGAGGATATCAAGGTATGCAAAGGGGTGCCTTCCGGCATTGCCATGATTACCGTTTCCCACAAGGGAGAGAATGCCATTACCGTGGCTTCCGGGGCCAACGGAGAGCTTACCGCGTCCGATCTGGAGGAGGCAGAGGAGCCCTTTGCAGAAGCAGATTATATGCTGGTCCAGCTTGAGACCCCCATTGAAACAGTACAGAAGGCGGTGGAACTCTGTGCGGAATTCCAAACAAGGGTCATTCTGAATCCGGCTCCCGCTGCTGAACTACCCGATGAAATACTTGGGAAGGTCCATATCATTACGCCCAATGAGACCGAGGCGGAGAAGCTAACAGGAACTGTGGTGACCGACGAAGCATCGGCAGCCTTAGCAGCCGATACACTGCATCAGAGAGGAATACAAACAGTGATAATCACCATGGGGTCCAAAGGTGCTTTCCTCTCAGATCCGGCCACCGGGAAACGGGCTTTGGTCCCGGGATTCAGCGTGAAGGCAGTGGATACCACAGCCGCCGGGGATGTGTTCAACGGTCAGCTGGCTGTATCGCTGGCTGAAGGCCTGGTGTTGGAGGAGGCAATTCTAGAGGCCCATGCTGCCGCCGCACTCTCTGTTCAGAAACTGGGCGCCCAGAGCTCCATCCCCCGAAGGGAGGAGACAAATAGTTTTCTTAAAGAGCAATCAAAATAACCTACAACCATGAAATCAACCATGAAACTACGCCAAACCGTTTTTTCCGCTGTCGTCATTGCCGGACTGATTATCTGCTCATGCACTCCAACTGAGAAGGGATCTGCCCCCGCCAGTGTGAATTATCCAGTAGAATATACCCTCTCCAAGGCCGACCTGATGGATAAAATCAAGGGAGGGTGGGCCGGACAGGTCATTGGGTGTACCTATGGGGGACCTACCGAGTTCCAGTATAACGGGACCATGATTCAGGACTATATTCCCATCGAATGGGATGAGACCAGGATGGAGTGGTATTACAACAATGCTCCCGGACTCTACGATGATATCTACATGGACCTTACTTTCGTTGAGGTGTTTGAGAAGGAGGGTCTGGATGCTCCGGCTTCTTCTCATGCCCATGCTTTTGCCTATGCCGACTACATGCTGTGGCATGCCAACCAGGCTGCCAGATATAACATTATGAATGGAATTGAGCCGCCCGCCTCGGGTCACTGGGAGAACAATCCCCATGCCGATGACATTGATTTCCAGATTGAGGCCGATTTTGCCGGTTTGATGAATCCGGGGATGGTCAATTCATCGTCGGAGGTATGCGACCGGGTGGGCCACATCATGAATTACGGCGATGGCTGGTACGGGGGAGTCTATGTGGCTGCCATGTACGCACTCTCATTCTGGTCGGATGATGTGGAGTTTATCGTGAAGGAAGCGCTTAAATCGATTCCTGAGCAGAGCGAGTTTTATCAGTGTATCGACGATGTGATCGGATGGTATGAAGTGAATCCGGGCGACTGGAAACAAACCTGGTTCGAGGTGGAGAGACTTTGGTCCTCCGACATCGGCTGTCCCGACGGGGTATTTCGTTCGTTTAATATCGACGCCAAGATCAATGCCGCATATATTGTGATCGGGATGTTGTATGGGGATGGCGATTTTGGAAAGACCGTAGATATCAGCACGAGGTGTGGTCAGGATTCGGACTGCAACCCGGCCAGTGCCGGCGGGATCCTGGGCACCATCCTGGGCTACGATGCCATTCCCGGTTACTGGAAGCAGGGGCTGGACAGGGTGGAGGATATGGATTTCAAATACACCACCATTTCACTCAACGACACCTATGACATGGGCTACAGGCAGGCCATTGAAATGATCAAACGCAACGGGGGAGAGGAGTTGGACGATGGGTTAAAAATCAAGGTAGATGAGCCGGTGCCGGTTAAATTCGAAAAGGCTTTTGAAGGGCACTACCCGGTGAAGAGCATCCGTGCTCCCTGGACAGGTCTGCCACTGGTGGCAGGCGGACCCACTGAATACAGTTTTGACTTTACAGGCAAGGGATTTGTACTGAAGGGTGGTGCAAGGAAACTGCAGGGAGTGACTGAAGATTTGAACCTGTTGGTTGAGGTATACGTGGATGGAGAGATGCATGAAGAGGCCATACTGCCTACCGGATACCAGGGAAGAAGGCATGAACTGACCTGGAAGTACAACCTGGTACAGGGCGATCACACAGTAAAGGTGGTCTGGAAAAACCCCGAAGAGGGATACAGGATTGATGTAAACAACGCAATTATCTATGGAACTGAACCGTAAAATACTCCTGGTTGCACTGGCGGCGATTTTGCTCCAGGCAACTGTTGCTGCCCAGTTTCTTAAAGTATCAGACAACCAGCGGTTCCTGGTGACTTCCCAGGGTGAACCTTTCTTCTGGCTGGGCGATACCGGTTGGGAGATGCTTCACCGGCTTGACCGCAAGGAGATGGAACACTATATGAGAGACCGGGCAGGTAAAGGATTCACTGTGATTCAGACTGTGATTGTAAGCGAAATTGACGGACTCACATTTCCCAACCAGGAGGGCAATCTGCCTTTCAAGGATTTCAATCCGGAAGTGCCCGTCGAGGCCTATTTTAAATTGGTCGACTATGCCATAGCGAAAGCTGATGAGATGGGATTGGTCCTGGCACTTCTGCCCACCTGGGGCAGGTATGTACAAGCTGGCTCTCACCCCCTGGAATACAACGAAGCGGTTTTTGACCCCGGCAATGCCTATACCTATGGCAAATTTCTGGGTAAGCGATACAAAGATTCTCCAAACATTGTCTGGGTGCTGGGAGGCGACTGGCCGGCTGGACCCCAGAAGGAGATATGGGACGCCATGGCCAGGGGTCTGGAAGAGGGTGAGGAGGGTTGCATTTGATAAGCTACCATCCCAGGGGTCAGCAGACCAGCTCCACCTGGCTGCACCAGAGCAGCTGGCTCGATTTTAACATGGTTCAGACAGGCCACCAGGCTCCCTCGTTTAACGTCTATGACTGGATCACCAACGACTACTACCTGACCCCCAATAAGCCGGTGGTAAACGGAGAACCTTCCTATGAAGAGATAGGGATCTGGTTTAACCCGGCCAATCCGCGGCACGACGACTACGAGATCAGGAAGCAGGCCTACTGGTCGGTATTTGCAGGTGCATTTGGCCATACCTACGGCAATAACAACATCTGGCAGATGAACAACGAGGATGACACCGACAGGATATGGCCCAACCGGACGTGGGACAAAGCGCTGGATAGTCCGGGTGCCGGACAGCTGGGACATCTCCGCAGGCTGATGGAGTCGAGACCTTTTCTTTCGCGGATCCCCGATCAGAATCTGCTGCTGGGGACAAATCCATCTTATGCCTCCGACCACATCCGAATCACCCGCGATGGTTCCGTTGGCGAAAGGGATGCCAGCTACATCATGATGTATATTCCATATTATAAGAGCTTTAAGATAATTACAAACG
The DNA here is from genome assembly GCA_023137255.1 of Bacteroidales bacterium. GTDB lineage: Bacteria > Bacteroidota > Bacteroidia > Bacteroidales. The sequence goes on from JAGLPR010000022.1 coordinate 13,942, forward strand.
TGATTTCAGGCACCAGGTTGAAGGTGTGGTGGTACAATCCCCAAACAGGACATGCCTTTCCTCAGGGCATCATCGACAACAGTGGAGAGTTTGAATTCTCCAACTGGAACACCATGATGAAGGAGGGAGAGGGGGGACCCGACTGGGTGGTGGTAATCGATGATGTTGAGGCCGCTTACAGGGCGCCTGGACGCTGACCGGGATATCTGAAAACTAAAAACACCAAATAGAATGAAGAAGTTTGCAATGTTGATTGTTGCCGGATTGTTCCTGACAGTTGTCTGGCTGAATGCTCAGCAGAAGGAGATAAAGGTGCTTTTTGTTGGCAACAGTTATACCTATGGTTATAACCTGGCCCACATAGTATCCATCATGTCTGAGGAGACCTCCACCTTGCTTATCACCCGAAAATCGGTGATCGGCGGTGCCAGCCTGTCAGAACACTGGAAGGGAGGAAGGGAACTGGAAACCAAAAGTATTATAGCAGAGGGGGACTTCGATGTGGTGGTACTTCAGGATTTCAGCATGTCGGCTATCAATAATCCAGACACGGCATTAAAATATATGAAGCTATTTTCTGAATACAACAGCAGCTTTGGTGCGGAAACCTACCTGTTCAATACCTGGGCCCGGGAAAAGGTACCGCAGTTCCAGGTTGAGATCGATGAAATGTATGGGAAAGCTGCCCGAGTAAATGATGCCACCAGGGTTCCTGTAGGCCCGGCCTGGGAACTGGCCTTGGATCTGCGGCCGTCGGTGGATCTGTTCACCTCCGATGGCAGTCATCCCAATGAACTGGGCACCTTGCTTACAGCTTCAGTGTTTGTGAGAGTGATCACTGGAGAACTTCCCGAGGTACTGCCTTCTTTGTACAGGATCGAGGACGCCAATGGGGAGACGGTCAGGCTGATGAACCACAATCCGGAGGATGCTGAGTTTTGCAGGAGGATTGCAAACCAGATGGTTGAACAGCAGAAGAACTAAACTATAATGGAGATGAACTTATTGAAAAAAGTGCTGACTTTAAGTTGGGTTGTGTTTCTGATGATTTGTTCACTCCAGGCACAAACTCCTGATTCTATCCTGTATAAACAGGTGGATTCGACCTCTCTCTATCTGCACATCGATTATCCACCTGGATTTGAAGTCTCTAAAAGCTATCCGGCCATTGTGTTTTTCTTTGGCGGTGGTTGGAACGGAGGAAATCCGGGCCATTTTGCTCATCATGCCCTTTACTTTGCAGAAAGGGGAATGGTCTGTTTTCGAGCCGATTACAGAGTTCATAGTCGGCATGGAACCACCCCCTTTGAATCGCTGAAGGATGCAAAAAGCGCCATGAGGTTTGTACGGGCACATGCAGATGAACTGGGTGTGGATCCGGGTAAAATCATTGCATCGGGTGGATCGGCTGGTGGACACCTGGCAGCAGCTACAGCGGTGGTAGAAGCCTACAATGAAGATGGTGAGGAGCTTACAGTCAGTTGTGTTCCCAACGCCATGTTGCTTTTTAATCCTGTAATTGATAACGGACCAGGAGGATATGGCTATGACCGGGTTGGGGAGGCTTACAGCTTGTTCTCTCCCTTGCATAATATCAGGCAGGGTGCCCCACCAACGATTATTTTCCTTGGAACTGAGGACCGTCTGATACCGGTGGAGACCGTTCAATATTATAAGATGGTCATGGAAAAAGTGGGGAGCAGGTGTGACCTGTTACTCTATGAAGGAGAAGGTCACGGCTTTATTAACTACGGGCAATTTGATAATTATCGGAAAACCGTGGCTGAGGCTGATCGCTTTCTGATCTCCCTCGGATATCTATACGAAAATCCTGTGATTAAAATCAAGTAATGAATATATGCTATCTTGAAGAATCAACATTAAATCCATAAAAAATGAGTATCCGCAACCTATTTCTGTCCAGCCAGCTGCTGGCTCTGGTAGTATCTGTAGCCGCACAGGTACAGGTCACCTCCCTGACCACAGACTACCTTACCAATCCCATCGGGATCGATAATCCGGCCCCCAAATTGAGCTGGATCATCCAGTCCGACCAGGTGAACACCATGCAGGAAACCTATGAGATTCGTGCAGCACTGACACCGGGAGATTTGAAAAAAGGAAGAAACCTGGTGTGGGATTCCGAAAAGGTGGTTTCATCTCAAAGTGTTCATATAAAATACGATGGAGAGCCCCTCAGGTCGTACCTAAGGGTCTGCTGGCAGGTACGGGTGGTGGACAACCATGGAGATAAGAGCAAGTGGAGCGAACCGGCATTCTTCGAGATGGGCAGGTTGCCCGATACCCACTGGGGGGCGGACTGGATTTTACCTCCTTGGGAAGAGGATCCTAAAACATCGATGCCTTCTCCTTACTTCCGTAAAGAGTTCAAACTGGCCAAGGCCATCAAAAGTGCGCGACTCTATGTTAGTGCACACGGTTTGTACCAGGTGGAGATCAATGGAAAAAGGATTGGCGACCAGGAATTCACTCCCGGCTGGACCACCTATAAGCACAGGATTCAGTACCAGGCATACGATGTGACAGGGAACCTGAAGCAGCAGGGAAATGCCCTGGGGATTATTCTGGGAGATGGCTGGTTTCGAGGGAACATGGCGTTTACAGGCAACAGGAACATCTATGGGGCAGAGGTGGCCGCCATTGCCGAACTGAAGTTAGAGTATACAGATGGGACAAAAGAGACCATACTTACCAATGATTCCTGGAAAGCCTCCACCGGACCTATCACCGAATCGGACATTTATAACGGGGAGAAGTATGATGCCACCAAAGAGCTGAAAGGTTGGAGCAGTCCGGGATACGACGATTCCGGCTGGCATAATGTCAAAACAGCGGACCTTCCAAAGAACCATCTTGTGGCCTCCGAAGGTCCGGCTGTTAGGATCGTCAATGAACTTGAACCCCTCTCCATGGAGAAGAGAGAGGAGGGATGGTTGATCGACATGGGACAGAATATGGTGGGCTGGATTCGAATCAAAGCCTCCGGGGAGAAAGGAGATAAGATTACTATCAGGCATGCAGAGGTATTGGATAAGGAGGGAAATATGTATTACGACAACCTGCGTTCGGCCGATCAAATCAACTCCTATATCATGAAGGGAGGGGGAGAGGAGACATTTGAGCCTCACTTCTCTTTCCAGGGATTTCGCTTTGTGATGATCGAAGGATATCCTGGTGAACTGACCGCCGACAAGATTCGGGGCATGGTGATCCACTCTGACATGGAGCCTTCGGGAACCTTTGAGTGCTCCGAACCTTTGATCAACCAGCTGCAGCACAACATTGTATGGGGATTGAAAGGGAACTTCCTGGATGTGCCCACCGATTGTCCGCAACGCGACGAGCGATTGGGCTGGACCGGCGATGCGCAGGTGTTTGCACCCACAGCCTGTTTCAATATGAATGCTGCTTCTTTCTATACCAAGTGGCTGAAGGATCTGGCCCTCGATCAGACAGAGGACGGAATGATCCCGCAGGTGGTCCCGAACCTGATCAATGGAGGCGGATCTACCGGCTGGGCCGATGCGGGTGTGATTATACCATGGGTTCTTTACCTTGATTATGGCGATGTGTCGGTGCTGGAGAACCAGTATGAGAGCATGAAGAGTTGGATCGGATATATGAAGCAGCATGCCGGTGATGACCTGATCTGGCAGGAGAACGACTGGCACTGGGGCGACTGGCTGGCTTATGATGCCAGCAAATCAGACTATATGGGGGCCTTTACTACCAAGGACCTGATTGCCACAGCTTATTACTCTTACTCAACACACCTTGTGGCCAAAGTGGCTGCCATTTTGGGGCAGGAGGAGGAGTCAAACTATTATACGCAGCTTTCGGAAGAAATCAAAGTGGCCTTCAACAAAGAATATGTGACACCCAACGGACGTTTGGTGGCGCATACCCAGACAGCCTACACCCTGGCTCTGGCCTTTGACATGCTCGATGCAGAAACAGCAGAAAAGAGCGCTCTCCACCTGGCGAAAGATGTGGAGCAGTTTGGACACATTACCACAGGCTTCCTGGGTACTCCTTTGATCTCGCTTACACTTACCGATATAGGTAGAAACGATCTGGCTTACAATCTTTTGAACAGGAAGGAATA
>JAGLPR010000220.1 GCA_023137255.1 Bacteroidales bacterium
AATAACAGATAATTGTCCAATTGTACGAACGGAAACCTCTTTTTTTACCATCTTTTCACATAGGCCCCATGCCTTTCAGTATCATGAATCCGGTCCCATTTTGCGTGCATCCTCTCTCTGTACCAGCTGCGGTTGGATCCGTCCATGACCAGGTCGATGTCCGATCCTGAAGGTTTTGCCTTCAGAGTGAGGCCTGAAGGCTCACCAGACAATAGAATGAAGTCAGGTGATTTCAGACCTGTCACTGCAGAGTCATATAATAATTTAGCTGGCTGACTACCATTTACCTGCCCCGAGACCACCCATCCCCCAAAATGGTCATTTCCCACAATCCACACTCCGTGGTCCAGCGCGATACATTCAGAAACCGATCCACGAAAACAAGCTGAATCCCCGACTTCATGCATAAGGTTCCGGTATATCCGCCTGCTCCAGACATCAGATCTGTACTGTTGCATGTAACCGACCGATGAACTGTCTCTGTACCAGCAATAATGATCTACCCTGTCACCCTCCCTGATTGTTACCATGCTTGCTCCTCTGAAATGGCAAATATCCATTTCGGAAGTCCGCCTGCGATAACCGAGGGTCCAGGCACTCCAGACCAACAAGACAGAGATCATAAACAGCACCATGTAACCCGGAAACCTTGATCGCCGCTCTACTGCTAACATCAACAGACAAAGAATGGCCATCCAGAGGATCAGCATCTCACTACTGAGGTGCAATCCCTCCAGCAATGCTCCCGGCATGGCTGCCATTGCCTCCATGGTAAGATTCATCAGACGCGCCAGTCCCATGAGCATAAAATTGAAAGCTCCCTCCAAAACACCCGCGAGCATAAAAGGAACCGAGCAGGTAAATAGAGCGATCAGTATGCTCAGCATGGGCACAGCAAGAAGGCTGGTGACCAGTGAATATACGGGCAGCTGGTGAAAATAGCAGATCACAATCGGAGCCGTAACCAATTGCGCAGCCAGGCTCACCGCAGTGGCATTCCACAACCACCTGAAAAGCCGGCATTTCAACCTGAACAGGCTTCTGAAGAAGGGGTAGAATGAAACAATTCCAAGAATGGCTGCATAGGAGAGCTGAAAACCAACCTCCAAAAGCCTTGCAGGCTGAATCGCTACCAGTATCAATGCCGAAACAAAGATGCCATTAACCGCATGGGTCCGCTGCCCCATCATTCGTCCGGCTGAAAAAAAGGTAAACATGGTCACGGACCTGCACACCGAAGATGAGAATCCGGTCACTGATGCATAGAACCACAGTATCCCAACCACTGCCAGGGTCCTGTACACCTCACTCCTTGAAATCCTGACCATCCATTGGGTCAGGTGCTGCAGCACCCACCAGATCAGTCCTACATGCAATCCTGATACTGCCAGAAGGTGCATCCCCCCGGCAGCACCATACATCTGACGCATATCATCGGTCAGGGAGGCACGATCGCCCAGGCATACTGCCTTCAGCAAGGCTCTCTCATCCTTGTGGCCGTGCCATCGATCCGAAAGGGCACTACGGATAAAATCAGAATCAAACTTTCGAACCGGTGCACTTACTCTCCTGCCTGACAACTCCAGGGCAGAAGGTCCGGAGGAATAGAAACGATACCAGCAATCCTTTCTGCGCATGATTGACTCGAAGTCGGGGGTGCCTGGATTCCCGCTGTTCCGTATGGCTGTCAGTTTTCCAAACAACTGCCAGGTTTCACCTGCCCGGGGAAGCACTGAATCATCGGGCAGGTTCAAATATACCTTCAGGAGGGTCCCACCAGGGTAAACTGTATCGTGTGCATACAACATCTTTAGAGCCATCTCACATGTCAGGTATTGCTGTCCGGGTCGTGGTGCCTCTTTCACCACCCCCCTGATGATCACCAAATCCCCCACTGGTAACTTAGGATCGACGGGCCGGGTCACCAGCCCGGTACCCATACCTGTAGTAAAGCAGAACAGGAACACCAAAAGGCAAAAGAGCCAGGGCACCGAACCTGGCTTCCAGTACAACCTCAGGAAAGCGGTCAGCAGGGAAATCCACCCCAACACAGCCAGGATCACCACTCCTGCGATCGAAATGGGAACGGTGATCAGGACTCCTGAAAATGCTCCCGCAGCAAAAGGAATCAGGACCTTTACCACGGGAATTCTCCGAAGATCGAACATCGCAACCTGGTTTGCCATTCATAGGTTTCATGAGGTGACATTAAAAATATCTGTCATTCTTCCACTTTTATTTGAACCTTTCATACAGGTTGATAGTTTTATATAGCAGAAACATAAAACTGATAATTAAAATCAAATGGCTACACTTACTACACAACACATGGGAGTCACCCTCAAGAATCCCCTGATCCTGGGTGCATGCAACCTGTCCAACAACCTCGACAAACTGAAAGAGGCAGAAAACGCAGGGGTATCAGCAGTGGTATATCGCTCGCTATTCGAAGAACAGATACAGCTTGAGGACAATGAATTGTCCAGTCAGCTTGAAGCATACGATGACCGCAATGCCGAAATGATCAATCTTTTCCCCAAGATTGAACATGGTGGACCCAAAGAACATATACATAACCTGAAACTGGTAATCGAATCGCTCTCCATTCCAGTATTCGCAAGCCTGAATGCGGTCTACAAAGAGTCGTGGGTGGAATATGCCAAGTTGCTGGAAGAGGCAGGGGTTGCAGGACTGGAACTGAACTTCTTCTCGGTACCCCGCGATTTTGATAAGTCAGGTCACGATGTGATCCTGCAACAGATCGAATTTCTGAAAGCTGTCAAAGCAGCTGTCAAGGTTCCGGTAAGTGTAAAACTGAGCCCTTTCTATACCAACGTCCTGAAAACCATAAAGGACATGGATGCTGCCGGTGCCGATGCATTCATCCTGTTTAACAGGCTGTTCGAACCAGATATTGATGTGGAGGCCGAGAGGCATGTATCGCCCTGGAATCTCAGTACACACAGTGACCACCGCCTTTCCATCCGTTACATTGGTCTCACCCACGGCAACATTGACGCCAGTGTGACAGCCAACAACGGGATTTATGAAGGAATCGATGTGGCGAAGATGATCCTGGCAGGTGCCAGTGCCGTCCAGGCAGTAAGCACCTTCTACCACAATGGTGTGGGACACGCAACAGCCATACTTAAGGAGCTGGAAGAGTGGATGGATCGCAAAGG
>JAGLPR010000221.1 GCA_023137255.1 Bacteroidales bacterium
CCTGGCAGCCCAGCCTCCACTGCTGCTGCTGCTCCTTGCGGGTAAAGAATCCCGTTTCGGTGGGAAGGATGGACCCGCCCCCTTCAAGGACCTGGCACTTGCACATGCCGCAGGTTCCTCCGCCTCCACAGGCCGAAGGAAGGAAGATGTCGTTGGCCATAAGGGTGTTCAGGACGGTGGATCCCGGAGATACAGTGAACTCTTTGTCGTTGACCTTCAGCTTCACATCACCCTGTGGGGTAAGCTTAAACCTGGCATACAGGAGCATGGCTACCAGCAGCAGGATCACAAACAGGAAGACCGCGACGCTGATCAGGACGACTGAGAGTGTGGATGTGAGAAATATCATAATGTTACAATTTAATGCCCATAAAACTCATAAAAGCGATGCCCATCAGGCCCGTAATAATAAAGGTGATACCCAGTCCCCTCAAAGGAGCCGGCACATTGGAATACTGGATCTTTTCACGAATGGCCGCAATACCCACAATGGCCAGGAACCAGCCGACACCCGAACCAAGTCCGAATACAGTAGCTTCCCCAATGTTGGCATACTCCCGCTCCTGCATAAAGAGCGATCCCCCCAGGATGGCGCAGTTTACCGCGATCAGCGGCAGAAAGATCCCCAGGGAGGTATAGAGTGTGGGGGCGAACTTTTCGATCACCATCTCCACCAGCTGTACCATGGATGCGATCACCGCAATAAACATGATAAAGGTAAGAAAGCTCAGGTCCACATCGGCCAGCGAGGGGCTGATCCAGGAAAGGGCTCCCGCCTTCAGGATGAATTTTTCAAGAAAGAAGTTGATGGGTATGGTAAATCCAAGTACAAAGATCACAGCGATCCCAAGGCCTGTGGACGTCTTGACCGTTTTTGAAACCGCCAGGTAAGAACACATGCCCAGGAAATAGGCAAAGATCATGTTATCGATGAAGATGGACTTGACAAATATGTTAACCAGGTTTTCCATGGAGTATTATTTTCTAAATTTCAATGCTTAGTCTTCCACCAGGCTTTTGTTCCTGGCGCGCTGTATCCAGATGATGATGCCCACCACAACAAGCGCCATGGGGGGAAGGATCATCATCCCGTTGTTCACATACCCTGCATCGTAAAATGCCTGGGGAATTACCTGCATGTCGAGCAGGGTTCCGGAACCGAGCAGCTCCCTGAAAAAAGCCACTGCAATCAGGATCCAGCCATACCCTGCAGCGTTACCCAGTCCGTCGAGGAACGAGGGCCATGGCTTGTTGCCCAGGGCAAAAGCCTCCAGGCGTCCCATGATGATGCAGTTGGTAATGATCAGTCCCACAAACACCGAAAGCTGTTTGCTCACATCGTAAGCATACGCTTTCAGCACCTGGTCCACCAGGATTACCATGGTGGCTATAATCACCAGCTGAACAATGATCCGGATCCTGGGTGGCACCATCTTCCTCAACAGGGAGATTGCCACATTGGATACAGCCATTACTGCCAACACTGAAATGGCCAGTACAATGGAAGGTTTCAGTTTTACAGTTACTGCCAGTGCAGAACAGATCCCCAGCACCTGTATGGTGATCGGGTTGCTCTGCCCCAGGGGTTCGCTCAGAAGCTTCAGGTTCTTCGCGGAGAATAAAGGTTCCTTCTCGTTACTCATATCTTTCGACTTTTGACTTTCGACTTTATTGACTTATTGCTTTGAAGTGGGCCACATAACCGGTGAGGCAATCTTTCAGCATCTCTTCCAGTGCCTTGGATGTAATGGTTCCTCCCGAGATGGCATCCACCTGGTGCATGCTGGAGGGATCGGCCCCGCCTTTCATCACCTCTACCGACACAAATTCTCCCGCCTCATTGAAGATGGTCTTCCCGGTAAACGGTTCCTGGAACCATCCTGTATTGATATCGGATCCCAGTCCTGGTGTCTCCGCCTTGTGGTCGAAGACCGCCCCGGCGATGGTGTTCAGATCAGCCTCCAGAGCCACATATCCCCAGATGGGACCCCAGAGCCCCTTGCCCCGAACCGGCACCACATACTTTTTTGGTCCCCCGTTCTCACTATAAACAAAAACCGGATAGTTACGCTCTTCCTGAGGCCTCCTGATTTCGGCACCCAGTCCGAGCATCACCTTGAAGGCGTCGATCTCAACCAGGTCGCCGCTGAAATCAATCACATAGGATTCGGTAATGAATAAGCCGAATTCTTCGTTGATGTAGCTGTTCTTATCCTCTGCCTCAGCCACTTGTTCGGCTTTTCCCACCGACCGTAGTACATCCTGTTTCTTCTCGATCTGGACATTCATATCCTGTCGCGGTTTCAACTGCACGGAAACGAAAGAAAGCAGCACGGCCACAATCGTCACCATGATCAGTGAAAAGACAAATATGTATCTATTGCTAAAACTTCTCATGTTCGTTTCTCTATATTAGTTTGCAGTTACTTTGGCTCGTTTCAGTCGCTTCTTAATATTGCCCTCAACGATGTAGTGATCAATCAGAGGCGCAAACACATTCATCAGAAGGATGGCCATCATTACCCCTTCGGGATAGGCCGGGTTGAGCACCCTGATCAGGATGGCCAGGAACCCGATAAGGAATCCGTAGATCCATTTTCCCTTCTCGGTCTGTGTAGCGGTCACCGGATCGGTGGCCATAAAGACGGCTCCAAAGGCAAATCCACCCAGAAGCAGGTGCTCCCAGAAAGGCATGGCCATAAATTCGTTGACCGCGAAAGCATTCAGCAGGAGCCCCATGGCTGTACCGCCGGCAAATACCGAAACAATGATCTTCCAGCTTCCCACCCCTGTGAGGATCAGGATCAGGGCCCCGATCAGGATGGCCAGCGTGGAGGTCTCCCCGATCGATCCGGGGATGGTCCCCAGGAACATGTCCCAGGAGGTATAGGATTCACCCAGTCCGTTCACAAATGAGGAGGTATTCGATGCAGCCTGTCCCAGGATGGTGGAACCCGAGTAGCCATCGACCACCCCTGTTCCTTCGGTCAGTCCCGCGATCCATACCTTGTCGCCCGACATCGAGCTGGGATAAGCAAAAAAGAGGAACGCCCTGGCCACCAGGGCAGGGTTCAGAATATTCATACCGGTTCCCCCGAAAACCTCTTTCCCGATCACAACCGCAAAGACTGTGGCCACAGCCACCATCCACAGCGGCACATCGGCTGGCATAACAAGAGGAATCAGCATTCCGGAAACGAAGTAGCCTTCGGCCACCTCTTCGTTACGCATCTGTGCAAAGGCAATCTCAATCCCCAGACCCACCACATAGGAAACGATTATGATGGGCAGTATCTTCAGGAATCCGAACCATATCATCTGCCAGAAATCTGCTTCCACCCCCAGGGACTGGAAGTGATGGAACCCGGTATTCCAGATTCCAAACAGCAGTGCAGGCACCATGGCAATCATAACAAGTATCAGGGAACGTTTCATATCGTTGGCGTCCTTGATATGAACCCGTCCCCTGGTGACCTGGTTCGGCACAAAGAAAAAGGACTCGATGGCTTCAAATCCCGCCAGGAATATATGAAGCTTCCCCCCCTTTTCAAACGGGGGTTTGATCTTATCTACAAATCGTCGTAAAGAACTCATGTGTGTATATTGGTGTAAGTTTATTCTTCCATATCTTTCCGCAGGGCCCTCAAACCATCCCTCACTATTTTGGTGACCGGGGTCTTGGAGGTGCAGACAAATTCGCACAGGGCCAGGTCCTCCTCATCTATCTCATAGATGCCCAGCTGCTCCATCTTATCGATGTCGTTCACCAGGATGGCCTTGAGCAACTGCATCGGATAGATGTCCATGGGCAATACCTTCTCATATTCGCCCGTCATCACAAACGCCCTCTCCCCACCATGGTAGTTGGTATCCATGTCAAACTTCCGGTTGGGTGCAAGCCAGGTGGAGGCAAAAGACCTGGAAACGGACATCTTCTTAAATCCGGGCAACATCCAGCCGAACAACTCATAGTAGTTCCCTTCGCGGATCACTGTGAGTTGTGAGTCAAGGAAACCCACATATCCTTTTTCTGCATCGATCTGCTTTCCGTTCAGCACGCTCCCGCTGATCACCCTGTTGTCACCCTCCTTCAGCTGCTTCTCCAGCAGGGGGGCAACTGCGGCTCCGCGAATGGTCCTGAAATACCGCGGCTTCTCCACGCGGGCACCTGTGAGGGCCACCACCACAGAAGGATCATATAAGCCTGTTCTGAAAAGGCGGCCGATGGCTAGCACATCTTGTGGCTGAACCACCCAAACCACCTCTCCCTTGTTGATGGGATCGAGTTTGTGTATCTGGATGCCCACGTTCCCGGCGGGATGCGGACCCTTAAACCGATTGATCTCAACACCCTTAATATTGTTCAGGGTGCGAACCGAAGGGTAACGGCCATCCAGGTTCAGGTGCACCTTCCCTTCGGTGAGCTTTTTCAGCGCATTGATCCCCCATTGAAAATCCTCTTCCGAGTCCTTAAGCAGGAAATCGAAATCTGGAGCCAGAGGAGCGGTATCAAAGGCTGAAATAAAGATCGATTTGGGGACCTCGCCTGTTCTGGCAATCACCGAGTAGGGACGCCGGCGGATCACTGGCCAGAGACCACTCTCCAGCAGGTTCTCCACCACCTGCTCCCTCTTCAGGGTGGCAGGGTCGGCCTGGAGAAATGATTCGGCGGTGTCCTTACCATCAGCCTCAACGACCACCTCGACGATCCTTCTGCGCTCGCCCCGGTTAATAGACGAAAGGATCCCGCTCACCGGAGAGGTAAACTTCACTTCAGGATGGTACTTATCATAAAAAATAGGGGTTCCCACCTTCACCTCATCACACAGTTTGGGGATAATCTTCGGTGTTAGTCCGTGCCAGTCGCCCGGCTTGATTGCATACGTAAGTGCCCTGGGGGCCTTCACATAGATTTTCTCGGCCTGTCCATTCATTTTGATGTCCAGTCCCCTTTTAATCTTGATTACCTCAGCCATGGATTATTTTGTAACAGTATAATAATCTACTAAAATGATCTATAAAAATAGCTAAATTTACGAACCGGCAAACCCCCTGCTGTTTTATAACAGGCATGGTTCTTGCATGCATAAATTTGCAAATAATCTGACTGTGATATTATGAAAATAGCCTACATTCTCATAACATATTTAATACTGATTCAGGTCAGTTTTACTCCTGCCCGATGTCAGAAACCCTATGAAGATCCCCGTGGATCGCTCCGCGCTTTGGTCCTGGATCACAGCGTGAAAACCGTGCAACTCTACCGCGAAGGGTGGCCCATGAGCTACCCTGTGGTGAGACTCAGGGAGGATGTCCCCCTGGTGCTGGAATTCGACGATCTGTCCAAAGAGCAGCCCACATTTATGTATAA